>JBQGBW010000254.1:0-2703 GCA_052043475.1 Magnetococcales bacterium HHB-1 | reverse complement strand
ACGATGATCTGAACCCTCATCAGAACGACCACGACTTCCTGAAGACTCTCTACCCCGCTCACCATCTCCTGAACGCTCATCGGAACGGTCTTGACGACCTGACGACGCTTCACCTCGTCCACGATGATCTGAACCCTCATCAGAACGACCACGACTTCCTGAAGACTCTCTATCCCGCTCACCATCTCCTGAACGCTCATCGGAACGGTCTTGACGACCTGACGACGCTTCACCTCGTCCACGATGATCTGAACCCTCATCAGAACGACCACGACTTCCTGAAGACTCTCTACCCCGCTCACCATCTCCTGAACGCTCATCGGAACGGTCTTGACGACCTGACGACGCTTCACCTCGTCCACGACCATCTGAACCTTCATCAGAACGACCACGGCTTCCTGAAGACTCCTTACCCCGCTCACCATCTTCTGAACGCTCATCGGAACGGTCTTGACGACCTGATGATGCTTCACCTCGTCCACGATGATCTGAACCTTCATCAGAACGACCACGGCTTCCTGAAGACTCCTTACCCCGCTCACCATCTCCTGAACGCTCATCGGAACGGTCTTGACGACCTGATGGCGCCTCACCACGTTCACGATGATCTGAACCTTCATCAGAACGACCACGGCTTCCTGAAGACTCCTTACCCCGCTCACCATCTCCTGAACGCTCATCGGAACGGTCTTGACGACCTGATGGCGCCTCACCACGTTCACGATGATCTGAATCCTCATCGGAGCGCTGGTCACGGTCTGCATCTTCTGAAACGGCTTCTACATCTTCTGAGCTAAGGTTATCACTAACATCTTCTTCAAATTGGTCCGTAATTACCGCCTCGTCATCTTCTGCCGCTTCACTTGCTGCTGAAAAAGCATCTCTATCCTCTTGCGATTGCTCCTCCTCAGCAGCATCAGAAGTGTCTGCAACACTTTCTGATTGCGCCTCAGAGCCATCCTGCTCCTCAACGGTTTCAATATCTGATAAAAGGGCAGAATCATCCTGCGGATCATCCGATGAACGCGCATCTGTCTCTTGATCATCCTGAGTCGTATTGGCGGCGTCTGAGTCATCATCCGTATCTGTTTCAGACTCATCTGGAACCAATTGTGCGGTATCAAATTCAACACGATCTGCATCTGTTGTTAAATCATCTGAAGAGCGCACATCCTGATCCGTCGAGAGATCAACTTCTTCAATATCTTCTGTTGTAATAATATTCTCTGTCTTCGACGCTTCTTGATTCTCCTTCCCCTGATGCTCCTCTCTCTTCTGCCGATTAAAAACACCACGAACACGCTCTAAACCTTGGTCAATAAAATGGCGACCACTGGCAATAAAATTAGAGATCCAACCTGGTGCCTTCTCATCAGCTTCCAGAATATCAGAGCCTACCTGCTCCTCAGCATCCATATTCTGGTTCTCTTGCTGATTCTCAAAAAGTGAAAAATTATCCTCGAATTCACTCTCTTCCTGCTGTCCTATAGAGGCGCTTTGCTGGGCAGAGTCCGCGCCTGAGGAAGCAAGACGACTCCGATACCCCCCTCCCCCAGAAGAATCTAATCCCTGCTGCTGATCCTGAGCCAGAACATCCCCATCACGGGAACCCTCTGCCTCTTCTCTCTGAAAAAGCTGCTCTTCAGCACGTAATGCATCGCCACGATCTTGACGTTCAAGGAAAGTTAAATCCTCACCTTGAGCACGCACCTCACCCTTATCAGACTGCTGTTCTTGAACATCCTCGATATTTGAACGCGAAGTTTTTTCATCTTGACTTAAAACAGTCAGATCATCCAACTCCTGGCGAAGATCCTCTTTTTTTGAATCAGCCATGATCAATACCCTCAATTTATATATCTCAAACCGCCACAAAAAAGGGCGTGAAAATTAAAAATAAGAAAAAAAATAGACAGTTAAATCTCACCCCAAACCCTAATAAGGATGAGCACAAAAGAATTAATCCAACCAATTTTCCGGGGAGTCCAGCGCGTCTAGAGAGACCGCACCATCTTCAACTTCCAGATAATCTGGTTCCTCTTTATCGGTGTCATTGAGATCCCTCTGAAGAACCGTGATCTCATCGAATGACCACACAAACTCTTCATCAACCTCATGTTGATCAGACTGAGAAGCCTCAGTTTTTTTGGTCATCGCCTTCAATTCCCCATGCCTGCCTGCGAATTGTCATTAAACAATCACGAAAATAAATGCCTGATATTTTTATATTTATAGCCACAACAGTATACATGTTTTTGGCAGGATCATCAAAATTTTTTTGCACACATCAACGCATAATTCATATTTTAAAGAGAATGATGCTTTTCCCTTAATAAACGCTATAATAGATCCATACTCTGATTCATTTTCCCAAAGAGATTTTTAAACCACAATCCACGGCAAAACGGTTCGTTATGGCGCTGCATCATTTTTTTTCTCTCTTTCCCAAATCCACTCTTTTAGAAACAGCACAACTTCTGGAACAGAGCAGCGATTTCCAGGAGTTGGAGATCTATCTGAATCAATTAAACAGGAAGAATCAGAAGTCTATCTTCCAACTTTTTACAGCACTCTTTTTAGCCACGCGCAACCTCAATCCGTGGCAACTCACCCAATGGATAACAACAGAAACCAATTCTGTAACTGATCATCTCTCCACGGGACTCTTTTCAACACATGATGGTTTGATAATTACAACCCATA
>JBQGBW010000253.1:0-2714 GCA_052043475.1 Magnetococcales bacterium HHB-1 | reverse complement strand
CAAAATTTTAAAAAAAGAACTCGAAGACCACGAACCGCACCCTTAAAAAAAGGATCGTTTTCATGCCTTCTGCCACAAAAAAATCCCGCCTCCCCAGCCAAAGCGAAGCACAACGCATCCTTATGGAGCGTGCTGAAAAATTCTCTACACCAAAACAGTCTACGAACAAACAGGACCAAGGCGAACTTTTTGTTAAAATTAAATTAGGAAATTCAACGCTCTTCGGCATACCCTACCGTTTTACTGAGGAGATCCTTTTTGTCAAAGATCTCATCTCTGTCCCTGGTACAGAAACCTTTATTATGGGTATACTTAACCGACGCGGTGAACTACTCACCGTGATCAACTTAAAAAGTTTCTTTAACATCCAAGAACCGCCAGAAACACCACATAAAAAAAATGAAGAAAACAGAATTGTCGCGGTCTGTGCCGCGGGAATGACCATCGGCATCCTCACCGACAGCGTCGAAGGCAATGATCGCTATTATGCATCACGCTTAGCCCCCTCCCTGGAGCACTACACCAAAAACGGGGACCACTTTGTCGAAGGCATACACGATGAACAGGTCGCCATCCTAAATATGGAAAAACTCCTCAACCATATCGCTCTCCTCAGCAAAAAATAGCCCCCCCTCTTGATTTTGCACCTTCTCGAACACTTAAGAGGCCCCCTATGATGGATATAACTCACATCCAACCCAACTCCATGATCGCCAACGACCAAACTTCCGAACTGCAAAAAAGATGGTCTTATATCGGCATGAGCCACGATGACGCCGCCATTTTACGCGAACTTCTCCCGATCATCGAAAAACATGCCGACCGGTTTGTTGATGAATTCTATCAAAATATTGCCCGCTTCCCAGAACTGCTGCAACTGATTAGCCATACAGGAACCACCATCGACTCGCTCAAGAATACCCAAAAAGAGAACCTGCTCGATATGTTCCGTGGCGACTACAGCACACTCTATATCCAAAAAAGACTTAAAATAGGCACAATCCACCATAAGATTGGTTTAACCCATGAGTGGTATGTGGGAAGCTACGCCATCTACTTTCAAAAACTCCTCCCTGTCATCGAAAAACACTTCCGTTTTCGCCCAAAAAAACGCCAGAAGGCACTGCTCGCTTTTAATCGCATCGTCTCGTTGGATATCACCCTCTCCATGGACTCCTATATCCACAGCCTCCTCCAACAACTCAGCGAAAAATCCCACTCCCAGGAGACCATCACCAATGAGATCCATCAGGTAGGCCAGGTTATTCAAAAGGTAGCAAAAGGTGATCTCTCCCAACGCTGCGACCTCAATCAAAACGCCGCTTTCTCTGAGTTAAGCGAAGATCTTAACGTCATGATCGAAAGCTTAGGCAATATGTCCAGCCACCTCTTTAAAGCCAGCGATCAAATCAGCCAGAGTCTGCAAGAGGTTCAAAGTGCTGTACAGGCGCACTCCTCCGGCGCCGGCGAGCAGGCCGCCGCGGTAAACCAAACCACCACCACCTTAGAAGAGATCAAAGCCACATCCCAGCAAACCCTGGAGAAAGCCCAACTCCTAGGCCACTCCGCCGAACGCTCCCGCGAGGAGGGCAGTAAAGGCTTAGAAGCGGTGGAGCACTCCATTGATGTGATGCATGGTATACGCAGCAAAGTTGAAGAGATCGCCAAAACCATCTTAAGCCTCTCTGAGCAGACTCAGAAAATTGGCGAGATCACCTCGGCGGTGAATAATCTGGCGCAACAATCGAAGATGCTCGCATTAAACGCCTCCATTGAGGCCGCCAAAGCAGGAGAGGCCGGAAAAGGATTTGCCGTGGTCGCCGATGAGGTTAAAATATTGGCAGAGCAGTCCCACCAGTTTACCGTTCAAGTGCATCGCATCTTAGAGGAGATCCGCCATGCCGCCGATAAAGCGGTAATGGCCACCGAAGATGGACGCAGACAGGTGGATCAGGGAACGGTAATGATGGAACAGTCCAGCCAGGTGGTCAGACATCTCTCAGAGATCACCCGAGAGACCTCCATGTCCAGTCAACAGATTGTGGCGGCGGTCAGACAAGAGGCGGCAGGAATTGATCAGATTACCATCGCCATGAAAGAGATAAATAAAGTGACCCGCCAATTTGTTGAAGCCGCACAACAGACCTCCCATGCGGTCGATCAGATGAGCATTATCGCGGAAACTCTGGCTGAACATGTTAAAGTCTATAAGTTTTAAACAAAACCATGCCCCACTCTCATAAACCCACCACGCAGTAGAGATGCTATGGCTAACGAGCATGGACTCTCCCCGGAACTTCTCAAAAAACTGACCGAAACGTTTCATGAGGAACTCAACGAACAGCGTCAGATTATTACCGACGGTCTCCTTCAACTGGAGAAAATACACCCTTCGAAAGAGAAGCGTGAACTTCTGAGTGCGGTATTCCGTGCGGCACACAATATCAAAGGTTCCGCTTTTGGTCTTGGTGCCGAAAAAGTGGCGGAGATGGCTCACCGCCTAGAGTCGGTCTTTGGTCGTTTACAAAAAAAAGAACTCAACCTCTCCCCGGAACTGATTGACCTCGCCTTAGATACCCTCGATATTCTGCCTGAACTATTCCAGTATCACAGCAAGGATAGTGAACAGGTTCCTTCAACGATGACCGCACTGGTCGCACAACTGGATAACCTGATTGACCAGGAAAAAGTATCACCACCAAAAACATCTCCTC
>JBQGBW010000252.1:0-2723 GCA_052043475.1 Magnetococcales bacterium HHB-1 | reverse complement strand
TGTGCACCGTGGACAAGTTCGTGTGTGGAGTGAATTCCGTACTAAAATTCTCGGTCAGGATAGTATCGAAACAGCGTCCGATAGTCGACACCTAAAAGTGTGGGTACCGATCAACAAATACATGAAATTCGAAGGGTCTGCGTCCACGGCGACTACATCTAATATGCCGGTATTTTTATACTGTCATTGGCATAACGACGCTCTAAGCAATTCGAACACCAATGTAGTCCAAGTTGAGGGTATGGCGAAAACCTATTTTAGGGACCCTTAATTTTTATCTCAGGTAATTTAGCGCCTATATGGGTTAATTAGTCGATTCATGTCTCCATGTCTCTTCCATCTTGCATAGTATGCTTTCCGCATAACATGATTAGCTTTCAGCCATTTTTGCATTTGGAATGTGCGGACAAGATAGTAAAGGAAGTTTCGGTCGTGCGCTCCGGTAACTGCGAGAAGTCGCGTTCGCCTTTGGGCGGCCCTTCGACGCCTAAGTGCTGAGTTTGCCATATACATGTTTATTGTGGAACTCTGCGAGGCAGTGTCAAATACATGCGAGGATTATAGGTTTATGATATCGTAACGATCCGAAGAAAGTTTGGACTCATCTACAGTGTCGTTAGTGAATACAACGACGTGAGGGATTCGAGTGAGGAACTTCGTTTGAGACTCATATTTCGGAGAGAACACGACCCTGTCCTTGAGCTGCTCCAAGATCTCATATCGAAAGAACTCAAGCTGTCCCCTGGGGATATTGAAAAAGAAGAACCGTCTAGATGAATCAATCGCGTGAGCCAAATCGTCACGCTTCCCAGGAGCCAACAACTGAACATGATCAGGATACTTCTGATACCAATAACTCTGAAACCAAGATTTCCCCTTACCACCCGTCGGATCCACGTAGAAGCGAACTTGACGTGGATTTGCGTCTTCAGATAAATAGGCTTCAAGCTCTGATTGCCAGCCTTGAGGATCTCCTTCAACAAGATTCTGACGAGGAAGAAGGGTGGACACCATCGTCAAAACAGCCGTTCGGTATTTTCCCATCAAAGCCGGGAAGGTATCGTAGAGAGTAGCGTGGGTCGGATACGTCTCTTGCTCTTTAATCCAATCGCGTAGTAGGACCCAGTCATTTCGTTTTCCTTGGTTGTTTGGAAGGTTTCCATGCTCCACGTAGTCGCCATCCTTTTTGCAATATGTAGAAGCCTGTTCGTTGGTTCCTCGTGCAACTTCAGCATGAACTCGATTTCCCAGGAGGGCTTTGACACCTCGGAGACGTTTTCGGTCACTGAACAGAACGAAACCTTGCAGGTGCGGAGTCCCAGATTCGCCGGTCTCACGACCATAGATAAGATAGCGTACGTGCTCTGACTCTCCCAGGGAGTTGATAAGTTGCTCATCTCCGGCAGAAGGGTTGTTCAAAGTCCAACACCAGCGAGTCGATTGCGGCGGCATGTTTTCACGTCCTTCCGGACGAAGGCAAGAATTTGATTTTATGAGGAGTGAGTAGCAAGTGTGCTGGTAATACTGAGCAGCACACTTGAGGAAGTTCCAGGAACATCATTATTGTTCCTGGGTCACAATGTCACGAATCAGAAAATTCGTAAACACAATCTTAGTCCCGGAGAACTTCCGGGAAGGTGGTGCATACGACACTGAGTTCAAGAAACGTAGGTCGGGAGGAAGTTTCAAAGACACCTTTGGTGTAGACTCATTACCCGAACTCATCAACGACTACGGTGGTACAGGAGTCGGAGAAGAATTCAATACTACTTCGACAGGTAAACGGTTGTTTGGAACAACAATCCATCACGGCAAGGAAACCGAAGAAAAGGTTTTTTGGAACGTAAGACAAAACGCAGGTCCTTCAAGTCTTCAGGCTGCTCTTAAAACTACTAAGATGCCGTATATGCGTAAGCGAATGTATCGTCGTCGCCTCAAGCGGCGGCTCACACGACGTTACCGTCGTCGCCGAGGTCGATTTGGACTCAGGGTCCGTCGACAAGCCATCAAGCTGAACGAGCCTAAATTCCACAAGGTTTTTTTCAATCAAAATATGAAGAATGTCTTTGGTTTCGATAATATCGAAGATGATCCAGGTACCAAGACAACTGCGGTTAATAGTAACGGAATGTCAATTGAGCTTTGCAAAATTGATCACCAAGACACAGGCGGCAGTTCTACTACAGCCGAGACCAACTACATCGAGAAAAAGACCAAGCGCGTCGGAGACACAATCTTTGTTCGTGGAATCAAGTTGTTGATCAATGTCAATGGGTCCGGTGCAGGACCGGGCGAGAAGAACTTTAGGTTTGTCGTATACAGTCCAAAAGATTGGCGTTCGCAAGACATTGCGATTACCCCGGGAAAGATTTTCAGGAGTACCGCGCTGAGTACGCCGGAGAAGAACGAAAAGATCTTTACGAATTACGCTGAAGGAGAAACACCTGATATCGAAGCTGCGTATTCACGTGTGCACCGTGGACAAGTTCGTGTGTGGAGTGAATTCCGTACTAAAATTCTCGGTCAGGATAGTATCGAAACAGCGTCCGATAGTCGACACCTAAAAGTGTGGGTACCGATCAACAAATACATGAAATTCGAAGGGTCTGCGTCCACGGCGACTACATCTAATATGCCGGTATTTTTATACTGTCATTGGCATAACGACGCTCTAAGCAATTCGAACACCAATGTAGTCCAAGTTGAGGGTATGGCGAAAACCT
>JBQGBW010000251.1:0-2759 GCA_052043475.1 Magnetococcales bacterium HHB-1 | reverse complement strand
AAAAAATATCAAAACAAAACATCATCAAGCGCCCTTTCTTTAATTTTTCGATTTGGTGTTGAAACCTGTTTCATGTAGATTTAAGTAGATCACTCTGCTTACAATAGATCGCTTCGCTCTCATTATTAAATTAAAGGATCACTCTATGTCCCCTCCCCGCGCTCTGATTACAGGCATTACTGGTATGGTAGGCTCCCACCTGGCGGATCACCTTTTAAAGAACAGTGACTGGGATCTCCACGGTATGTGCCGCTGGCGTAGCCCTCTGGATAATATTGAGCATCTTCTAAAACGTGTTAATCAACAGGACCGTTTTTTTCTACATTATGGTGATCTGCGTGACAGCCTCTCTCTCCATGAGGTGATCGAACAGAGTCAACCCGATTATGTCTTTCACTTAGCCGCTCAGAGCTATCCCAAAACCAGCTTCTCCGCACCCATCGAGACCTTAGATACCAATATTAATGGCACATTCCGTCTCTTAGAGGTGCTCAATAAATATCAGCAACAGACAAAAAAGAGACCCGTCATTCATGTCTGTGCCTCCTCTGAAGTTTTTGGCCGTGTCCCTAAAGAGCAGCTTCCTATCCACGAAGAGGTCTCCTTTCACCCCGCCTCCCCTTACGCCATCTCCAAGGTCGGTACAGATCTTGCGGGGCGCTTCTATGCGGAAGCCTACGATATGACCGTGATGACCACCCGCATGTTTACCCACACCGGACCCAGACGCGGTGATGTGTTTGCGGAGTCCACCTTTGCCAAACAGATCGCCATGATTGAGCGTGAACTCATTCCACCAGTAATTAAGGTTGGCAATCTTGACTCGCTGCGTACCTGGTCTGATGTGCGCGATGCGGTCCGTGCGTATCATCTCTTGGTCACGGAGAATCCCACATCGGGGGCTTACTACAATATTGGCGGTCAATACTCCTGCTCCATCCGCGATATGCTCGATTTTTTAATTACGCTCTCCAGCAAAAAAGCAGAGATCTCCATTGAGACCGATCCCAGCCGTCTCCGTCCCATTGATGCCGATCTTCAGGTGCCTGATACCACCAAGTTTCAACAGCATACCGGCTGGAAACCTGAAATTCCCTTTGAAAAAACCATGCAGGATCTCTTAGACTACTGGCGTGATAAGCTGAAAAAAGGCGCGATGGTCTGGAGCCGTTAACCGGTTGGATCATTTCATTACAAACGCCATTTATTTTATCAATCATTTAAAGAGGTCAATCATGGATATTAAAATCTGGCACAATCCCCGTTGCAGCAAATCCCGACAGACACTGCAACTGATTCAAGAAAAGAACCTTGAGCCCACCATCATCCGCTATCTGGAAAATCCCCCCAACCGCGAAGAGCTTGAAGAGGTTCTGGGTAAGCTCAATATGGAGCCCAGAGATCTGATGCGTAAACGGGAGAAAGAGTATAAAGCACTGAACCTGGCCAATCCTGAGTTAACCAGAGCAGAGCTGATTGATGCCATGGTTGAAAATCCCCGTCTTATCGAGCGCCCCATTGTCATTAAAGAGGGAAAGGTTGCCTTAGGGCGGCCACCAGAACAGGTACTGGATATTTTATAAGAATCAAGCCTATAGGGGTGTTATACGCACACCCCTTTTAAAAATCACTCAAAACAACGATTCAAAGATCACTGGGTTGTACATCATACATATCCTTATCAGTCATCAAAAGATCCCTTGACCAGATTAACTTGACCATATAAAAAACCCTATAAAGCACTTAACGACCCCAGGGGATAGGTATGGAAACCTTTGAGCTCACCGAACTCTTTAACGAAATCTTTATTGGTATCACCCTAATATTCCTGATTATATGCTTCTCTTATGTTCTCTTCACCTTTTTTCAAAGACTCTATCCATCAAACATAAAACATCTAAATCAATATCCAAATTATGATTCCAAAAACAGAGAAGAATCAACAGCAGATTGCATGCATAATCATAAAAAAGATCTATTATCAATCGGATTTTTCGATTTTCTAAGATATGTGAACAATATCGGCAGTGCGCATAGTGGCCATACAGATATCTTTATCAGGCGCGCATTTATTGTGATCTTTGCCCTATCCTGTGGATTCCTGGCTGAACTCTATGCAGACCATATTATTACAGATACAAGATATATTCCACCGCGTCAACTGGTTGGGGCCGGTTTCCTGCCGACCATGGGAACCGAAGGACAGTTTCGTGTGGAGTCACTGTTTGAAGAGAAACGCCCCGAACAGTGCGTCTATGATCAAGATCATCTTTTAGAAGATCCAAACTGCATACTCACCCCCATAGGCAAAGAACTCTTTGCGATAGATAACTTCCTTAAATTAATCACCAAGCCGTTCGCACAAGACCTCTGTAAACAGTTCTTTTCAGATGCAACACAAATAAAGCAATGCAAACTTTTCTATAGCGACGAAAACAATAAAAAAAACACCACGCCACCCTGGCTCAAAAATGCTTTCAGTCGATATGCCCACTGTATTTCACTGGATATGGGTATCCGGTTGGTGCAGGCTATAGTACAATTATCAAAGTCTTTTTCTCTGCACTCAAACAAACATGCTTGAGATGGATATTCCAGATAATTTACTTGATTTCAGCCTTCGTTTTTCGACTGAAGATGGATGTTTTGACTTTCTTATCCAACTGCGTTGGCCAGACGGTTTCATATGTCCAAAATGTGGAAGCAAGCTTTGGCATCATCTTAAGACAAGAAAACGAGTTATTGAGTGTGCGAACAAA
>JBQGBW010000250.1:0-2779 GCA_052043475.1 Magnetococcales bacterium HHB-1 | reverse complement strand
GTTTTTAGCGCTAATGGGAACGCCATCTGACGCGCCAGAATAAAGGTTTCAAGGATGATGGATGTCAAAAGACCATTAAAAATGGCCAAAGACATGATCCACAGAACCGGCCAGTCAATGCCAGAGAGCTGAAAAAATAAAATTGTCCCCATATCACCGATAGAACAACCAAGCAAACACCAGCTGGTATTATAGCTGGCGGCTTTCCATGTATGTCTGCATCGCCAATGAATATCTAATGCGTTAAGTGCAATCGCCATCTTTGCCTCTATCTAAAAATACTGATGTAAAATCTCCCCTTAGAGGAAAGTCAAGCCATGTTGAGGGAGTTGGTTTATGGGGCCTGATGGACGTTCCATTTATTTTAGTCTGGCATTATCGATCGGCATCGAGCGCAGGAGTGCAGGATATGATGTTATACCACGGCATGCCGCCACAGCGCGGCACGCGATTGCACAAAAAACCCTGTCTTAACACCCTTTATTGCGGGCCGCCTTGGTCTCTCAACAGCTCAATATAGATGGTTGCTGACGCCACATAGTGACTCGCATCTGGGTTATCTGCACAAAATTCTTTTACCGCCTGCCATATCAACTCATCCTGCGGCGGCGTCTCAAACCGTTGTTGCATCATTTCGTTCAGCGCGCTGATATATCCAAACGTCCAGCCTTTTGCTCTTTCGCTGAAGGCTTCATCATTGTCATTTGCCAGGATGGTTTTGCAACTGGCGTCGCCCCCATATTTTGTCCAGGCCTGAACTTCGCTGGCGGTGATCAACATCAGCATAAGGGGGAGATAGACTCTCTTCATCATTTTCTTCTCGGTTCAATAATTGCACGGTTTAACGGCCTTGGCGGGGCCAAAAGACTTCCTGATGGCCAACTCTGTCACATTGGCCAGAAAATGTAAAAGACGCAAAATCACCGCGTGGGAAGCAAGCTGATCATCACACCTATGCGGTTGTGCGTTTTGCATGTTGTTTATCCTGCATGTGATTTTGTAACAATTTTAATGGCTCCAGTTTTAAATAAAAAATATTATTTATAATCAGTATGTTAATATATTTTTGAAAAAAAATGCAAAAAAGACTTAAAAGATTTTGACTTTGCGTCGTTATCGAATAGGCGAAGCCTAACTATGGAGATCACGATGGCTATTAGTTTTAACTCAAAACCAGGGTTTATATTGGGGGCATCTGCGTCCAATACAAATCGAAATTTTACCGAAAATCCTCTTGATAGATTGTCCAGTGGCAAACGCATTAACAGCGCCGCTGATGACGCCGCTGGGTTGGCAGTGTTGTCAAAATTAGAGGCCGCTTTGTCTGAAAAGGAACAAGCGATCAGAAATGCAGCAGATGGACAGGGCCTGTTACATACCGCCGACGCTGGTGCCGCCGAAGTTTCGAATATTTTGAATAGAATGCGTGAACTGGCGATACAGGCCGCGAATGGCACGAACAGCATTGCAGAACGTGAGGCGTTGCAGAGCGAAGCTGATCAATTGACCGCTGAAATGAACCGGATAGCCGACAGCACGTCGTTTAATGGCCACACCCCGCTTTCCGGCACCCAGATGGATTTGCAGGTTGGTGCATCAACTGACGAACAGATCAATGTTACCGTTGATGGGGTGCGTGCAAGCGACCTGCAGTTGGATGGGGGGCGTATATCATTTGACACATCCAAAAATGCACAAGATGCGATTGGCGCAATCGACGCAGCGTTGCAAAAGGTCAGCTCGGTAAGAAGTGATATTGGTGCTGGTGTAAACCGCATTTCAAGCAGTATTGATCATCTAAGCAACGCGGCAAAAAATACAAAAATTGCCGCAGGTCGAGTGGCTGATGCTGATGTTGAAAATGAGCGCATGCGGCTGACGAAATCTCAAATGTTGCAACAGGCTTCAATCGCTATGTTGGCGCAAGGAAATGCATCGAAAGGGATGATGCTTCATCTCATTTCGTAAGTAAAACAACCAGCGCATATGTTTTCGTGGCGATTGTCTTATTTTTGAAACTAATCGTCACAGCCACCACGCTGGTCCTATCGGGTTTAGCAACTTTTTGCGGCAGTTCAGGAAACTATGTGTGAACTGCCGCTGCTATGCCCAGCAAAGGCGCAGTCTAATCTGAGAAATCCATCATTTTTGCTTGATTTGGGCGCAAAAAACACATCAAAAAGCTGTTCAACTATATATCATTATGATAATTGAAGGAGGTTGAAACGGCAATCTGTGAACTGACATAATTGATGAGCGCTGACCCTAAAAACAAATCCACCGCGGTTGTTCCGTTCGATGCCAAGAGCACATCTGTGGTGATTTCAAACGTGGTTGACTGGGCCCGTTTGAATATCGAAGAGGAAAATTTGAACAGCGTTGAAGCAGTGAAAGAACAGCTGCCGGCCATAATGGGTAAAATCATGGCGTTATGCTGGGTAAATGACAAATTTGAAAAATATTTTGTCGCCAATCCGGCCGTTTGTCTTGACCAGCTTGGTATATCACTCCCCGCCAGTATCGTTATCACACCGCTGATAAACTAACCAAGCACATTGAAATTTTGCAAAAACAGTCGCATCAAACCCGTCACATAATTGATACAACACTCAAAAATATAAAATGAGACCTAAATAATCTGGTTACATCACGCCCAAATTATTCGAGAAAAAAGCGAGGCACAAAAGCTAGCGTGTTGCCATAAGCGTCAATGACAGCGAGAACAGCCGGATTTTAAACCGCGAGCCTTCACGCCGTTCAAAAACAGTTATGCTCGGTC
>JBQGBW010000249.1:0-2835 GCA_052043475.1 Magnetococcales bacterium HHB-1 | reverse complement strand
GTCCCTAGTACGAGAGGACCGGGATGGACAAGCCCCTAGTGTACCAGTTGTTCCGCCAGGAGCACAGCTGGGTAGCCACGCTTGGAAGGGATAACCGCTGAAAGCATCTAAGCGGGAAGCCCCCCTCAAGATTACTTTTCCCAATGAGAATCGTTGAAGAAGACAACGTTGATAGGCTGGGTGTGGAAGTGCAGTAATGCATGAAGCTGACCAGTACTAATTGTTCCATTGGCTTTTTGAGTTCTCTCTATTCTCAGACTTCCGACCCATTTCTTTCAGTTGTTAAAGTGTTCTTTTGCTATTTTTTATTTGAATATTTTTTAATAAATTTTAAAACTTCCAACAGCCTATAGAAGGGCTTTGGGGGAAACATATATTTTATGCACTCCTTTGTGCGTAAAAAAAGAGTTTCCTGGTGACGATAGCGAAGAGGAAATACCCGATCCCATTTCGAACTCGGAAGTCAAGCTCTTCAGCGCCGATGATACTGCATCTTAAGGTGTGGGAAAGTAGGACATCGCCAGGAATTTAAAAATTATGAGACCGAAAAGGCGGAATCTGTCTTTTCGGTTTTTTTTCCATGGAGTCTGTCAGTGAAGACATTCGTGGCAACACCCAAAGATATCAAACGGAACTGGTTTGTGGTGGATGCCGAAGATAAAATTCTCGGTCGCCTCGCCTCTGAAGTCGCTAAACGGCTTCGCGGTAAACATAAGCCTATCTATTCTCCTAATTTGGACACCGGCGACTATATCGTTGTTGTCAATGCAGATAAAATTCGTCTGACCGGAAATAAACGGGAAAATAAAAAGTTCTATTATCATACCCGTTATCCTGGCGGAATTAAGTCTGTTCCGATCAAAGAGGAGTTGGCTGGAAAATATCCCGAACGTGTGGTGCAACGTGCCATTAAAGGGATGATGCCCAAAACACGTATGGGTCGGAAGATGCTGCTCAAATTGAAGGTTTATTCAGGCCCGGAACATCCCCACGCTGCTCAGACGCCGGTTAAGTTGGAACTTGGTGCTTGAAGTTATCCTTACTTGAATTTAAGTTTCTTTTTTTTATAAGAAAGGCCAAACTAAAATTCTTGTATTTTATGCGCTTCTTTGTGCATGAAAAATGTTTTATGTGCTTCTTTGTGCATGAAAAAGAAAAAAAGGAATATGGATTATGTCATTGGCTGATGCCTGCTACGCTACGGGTAAAAGGAAAGAAGCTGTCTCACGAGTCTGGCTGAAGCCTGGTAGCGGTAAAATTGTCGTCAATAAAAAAGAGGGCGACCAATACTTTGATCGTGCCGTTCTGCGCATGGTTATCCGGCAACCCTTTGCGGTAACCAATACGCAAGATCAGTTTGATGTGTTCGCGAGCGTGGAAGGCGGCGGCACTTCAGGGCAAGCTGGTGCTGTGAAACACGGTATCTCTAAAGCGTTGCAAATCTTTGATCCCAATCTGCGCGCGCCTCTGAAAAAAGTTGGTTTTCTCACCCGTGATGCACGGGAAGTGGAGCGGAAGAAATATGGCCGCCATAAAGCACGTAAGAGTACACAGTTCTCTAAACGCTGATTGGTGCTGCTTTATCGGATCTGGTTCATAAAAAGGGAGGTTGAGCCTCCCTTTTTTGGGTTGATCATTTTTTACTCTGCTTTTTTGCTCTATATATTAACCTTCTCTTGATTTTGGAGAACATCGCATGACCACCTCTGTGGGAATCCTTGGCGCAAGCGGTTATACGGGGGGAGAGTTGGTTCGCCTGCTTTCACGTCACCCAGAAGTTAAAATTGCTGAAGTCACCTCCCAACGCTTTGCTGGCCAACCGATCTGGCAAGTTTATCCCTATTTGAAGGGCGCTTTGCAGGAGAAAGAGGGGGAGGAGATTATCTGCCAGACCCTGGATGCGGATCGCGTGGCTGAGCGGTGCGAGATGGTTTTCTGTGCGCTTCCTCATGTGACCTCCATGGAAGTGGTGCCCACTTTTCTTAAGAAAGGGTGTAAGGTTGTTGATCTTTCTGCGGATTTTAGACTAAAAGATGCAGAAACCTATGCCGCGTGGTACGGAACCGATCATCTGGCGCCAGAGTTACTCTCTGAGGCGGTTTTTGGTCTGCCTGAAATGAGACGGGAAGCGATCTCTAAAGCGCGTCTGGTGGCCAATCCTGGCTGTTATCCAACATCTATTATTTTGGCGTTAGCACCGCTTTTGAAACAGAATCTGGTCTCTCCTGAGCATCTGGTGATCGATAGTAAATCTGGTGTGAGTGGCGCAGGGCGTGCGCCAACCCAGGGAACGCTCTTCTGTGAAGTGGATGAGGGGTTTCTGGCTTACAAGGTGACTGGACACCGCCACACACCAGAAATTGAGCAGGAACTCTCCCTGTTGGCTGGTGAGTCGATCTCTGTTCGTTTTACACCACATCTTCTGCCGCAAAGTCGAGGCATTTTCTCCACACTCTATGTGCGTTTGAGACAGCCTCTGAGTGATGATAAGATCCAGAAAATATATGAAGAATTCTACCAGGAGGAGTCCTTTGTTCGGGTCAATCCTTTTGGTGCTGTTCCTGGCACTGGACATGTCAGAGGTTCTAATTACTGCGATCTTGGTCTGGCTGTGGATAAGCGGACTGGGTGGGTGGTTATCCTCTCCGTGATCGATAATCTGATTAAAGGTGCTGCGGGTCAGGCGGTACAAAATATGAATCTGATGTTAGGTTTCCCTGAGAATCAGGGGCTGGAACAGTTCCCGCTCTTCCCTTAAAAGGGAGGGCGCGAGGGCTGTGTAGTCTGTTTTTTTTCTTGCTAATTTTCGTAAAGTCTGGTAGAGAAGCAGACCAG
>JBQGBW010000248.1:0-2844 GCA_052043475.1 Magnetococcales bacterium HHB-1 | reverse complement strand
AAAAAGACCACGCGCACTGCTCACGATTATCACATTTTATTGTGTTATCCTTCCTCAAACCGGCTGGAGTGATAATACAACTGCGTTGCGCGATGAGATCCGTAAACAAGCCAAGCAGTGTTGGTCTTCCTACTTTGAGAAAAAGTTTCAACAGGCGGCGGATATCTGTCAACCATTAACCATCAACCGTTCGGTTCCCAGCGCCCACTTTGTGGTTGGCGCTCTGCTCACCGATGGTAAAGTATGGCGTCAGGATTATGAGGAGGCATTTCGTCACTTCATGCTCGCTTCACGTGCAGGATTTCCCATTGCGCAATATAATGTGGCTGTACTCTATCAGCAGGGGAAAGGCATTCGTAAAAACAGCATTCTGGCACGTCAGTGGTACTATCTGGCGGCCACCAAAAACTTTGCTCCAGCACAGAATAATCTGGCCAAAATGATCTTCCAGGGTGAAGGCGGCTCTGCCTCCACTAAGGTAGCAGAAAACCTCTACCGCGAGGCGGCCATACAGAACTATGGACCGGCGCAGTATAATCTGGCGATGATGCTGGCAAAATCTGATAAAAAACTGTCCCAAGAGATCAGAAAAAAACGCCTCACCGAAGCTGTGAAGTGGTGGCATAAAGCGGCGGATAACAATCAGATTCAAGCGGATTTCTGGCTGGGACTGGCCTACTATGATGGACGGGGTACAGCAATTGATCGAGATAAAGCGCGCATGCATTTTAAAAAGGCCGCCTTAGCCAATGTCATTGCGGCGCATCTGATGTTGGCCAGACTCTATCGTAAAGGCGATCTCGTCCCCAAAGATGCCATTCAATCCGCCTGGCACTATCGTCAGGCCGCCGATGCAGGACATCCGGCGGCACAATATAATCTGGCTCTGCTCACTTTTGCCGGTAATGGCGTCCCAAAAGATCCCGCCGAGGCCACGCAGTGGCTCACCTTAGCCGCGTCATCCTCCTTTCCACCTGCACAGAAACTGATTGCAAAAATCGCCCAAAACCGCATCCAGTAAATATAAAAACAGGAGTGTTCACCATGCCAGTCAATCTTTATACCGCACTACTTATACTGGCATGGTGCCACCTTCTGATGGGCCCGATTTTAATCCACACTCAGGTTTTCAGCTTCACAGAGAGCCTGTCACAGCTTTTTGGTATCAGTAGTCTGATATGGATGGCTCTGACACTCTCTATTTTATTGATTCACCAAGATCAAAAAAATCAAACCATCACACGCACAGACAAAAAGATCGTCTATTATTTTTTATTGATACCACTCTTCCTTGTTCCCAGTACGCTGTTTATTGGCCTTATGATGCTTTGCATCGGTTTATGGCATCTCTTTAAACATCCCCCAACCCGGCCTTTAAGTCTGCTGATAATCATCACGATCTCTGCTTTTCTCTCCACAACCGAAAGCGGACGACTCTTTTTCTCTCCTTTAGCCATACTGGATAGCCTGCTGGTAGAGCACCTGTTGCATCTTTTTAATATTCCCATAAACCGCTCCGGAACCTTTTTAACCACCGCCCAAGATTCTAAACTGCTCATTCTCTCAGGCTGCGCCTCCTATGAGAATCTACTGGCCACCTTCAGTGGCTGGTTTGCCCTCACCCTGTGGCATCATCAGGGTAAGTGGCCATCATCATTCCATAATGCCTATCTATTAATGTTCCTGGTTCTGATTCTCAATACCGGCCGTCTGGCCATGATGGCAACCGATCCCCAGTGGCAGATCACTTTACATCAACCACCGGCCAGCACGTTTTTTTCACTGACGCTGCTGCTACTCACCTGGACCCTGGCTCAAAAACCGCAAACATCCACCCCACCCCATATTAAGACCACAACGGGTATCAAATACCCCACGTCAAATCGTATGCTCATCAGCACCATGCTACTGCTCTCTATCGGTGCGCTGTTGCCAAAAATAGAGCGCTACAGCAATCCACCTAAACAGGAGATGGATAGATCACACCAACAACTGGAGCAGAGACTCCAACAAAAAGACTGGCTCCCCGTAGAGAACATACCACTCACACGCAACAAAATGTTCCAAACCACCGCCTACATCTCACCACATTGTCCCGGACGTCTCTATCTGATGCCCTGGTCGGCTTCAATCGAATCTAAGGATCTCTTCACCGGAGCAGGCATTGATACCACATATTCACGCTATATCTATCAAAACCGTCTCTATACATCCCTCCCCTGGTTACAGCAACGCCTTGATCAGAGTAAGCAAATCCTATGGCCTAAAAAGAGTGCTTCTGATTATTCAGTAATCTTTTTTGCCGTAACAACCCATGACTGCTGGCCCTCATTTCATTAAAATAGTTTTGGATGTGATCGATTGCATTTTGCATTGGACTTTTATAAAGTCGATAGTTTTTGCCTGTACATGATCACACGTCATACAAAGTAGCAAATCGCCTTATAAAGCAATAACAATAAGATAAGCAACGGCATACGATTTGCTTTAATCTTTAACTAAAGATCAATTTTCTCAAACATTCAAGCCTGTTTGAAAACCAGACCATTATCGAAACATGGTCTTTATAAGTAAAACAGGATTCAATGATACCTGAGTCTCCCGCAAAAAGTCTTGATTTAAGGAACGTGGTGCAGTGCCAGGATGATAGGGTTATGATATAGTTTTGCACTAAATATTAAATCATATCAAATGGATCTGGAATAATGTTTCGACCGATGGACCCACAGATCAGTATGGAGGAATCGCACTTTTGGATGCCAAAGAAGCACCAGGACGAGTTGGAACGGAGTTGGGCGCACATATTCCGTACGCAGGTTCTGGGGATAATTCCCGAAAGTCGAT
>JBQGBW010000247.1:0-2851 GCA_052043475.1 Magnetococcales bacterium HHB-1 | reverse complement strand
AGGAGTTGGGTATTCAAACGGTGGCGGTACACTCTACCGCCGATGCGGATGCCATGCATGTTAAATTGGCAGATGAATCGGTCTGTATTGGTCCACCCTCTTCACTGGAATCCTATTTGAATGCATCCGCCATTATGGCGGCGGCTGAAATTACCGATACAGAGGCCATTCACCCAGGTTATGGTTTTCTCTCGGAGAGTCCTGAGTTTGCCGAAATTGTCAAAGCATCGGGCATTACCTACATCGGTCCTGAACCTGAAGTGATCCGATTGTTAGGGGATAAGGTGCGTGCAAGGGATGCGATGGCCGAAGCGGGTGTGCCAGTTGTGCCGGGCTCTGAAGGCGAGATTGAGAATGAAGGCATGGCATTAAAGGTGGCACGGGAGATTGGTTATCCTGTGATCATTAAAGCCGTGGGCGGTGGCGGTGGACGTGGCATGAAGGTGGTTTATACCGATGCGGCGTTAATCAATGCCTATACGGTGGCGCGTAATGAGGCGATGCAGTTTTTTAAAAATGATCGCGTCTATATCGAGAAATTTATCGAAGCGCCGCGCCATGTGGAAATTCAGGTGATGGCGGATAAGCATGGTCAGGCGATTCATTTAGGAGAGCGTGACTGCTCCTTGCAGCGTCGGCATCAAAAAATTCTTGAAGAGGCGCCTTCACCAGCGGTCTCTGAAGAGGAGCGCAATACACTGGGTGGCTTGGCGGCGAATGCAGCGGCCAAAATTGGTTATACCGGTGCAGGTACTTTTGAGTTCCTAAAGAGTGGGGGACAGTTCTATTTTATGGAGGTGAATACCCGCATCCAGGTGGAACATCCCGTCACAGAGATGGTGACTGGTGTGGATCTGGTGAAAGAGCAGATTCGGGTTGCTTGGGGGGAGCCGCTCTCGATCAAGCAGGAGGATGTGGTGCTTGAGGGTCATTCGATTGAATGTCGGATCAATGCGGAGAATTCAGATACCTTTATCCCCTCTCCGGGATTGATCACCGAGTACCATGCGCCAGGTGGGGGTGGTGTACGTGTGGATTCCGGTGTCTATAGTGGCTACTTTGTACCGCCACACTATGACTCCATGATCGGTAAGCTGATTGTCCATGGTAAGGATCGCGCAGAGGCGGTCGCACGGATGCAGCGCGCACTGGATGAATATGTGGTGGGTGGCATTCAGACCAATATTCCTCTACATAAGCGCATTGGCCAGGATAGGCAGTTTATTAATGGGGACTATGATCTGCTGTTCCTGGAAGATTTCTTGAAGAAAAAAGTTTAAAAGAGCGAAAAAAATCATCAAGCTTTAAAGCCAAAGAGACGTTCTTTAAGGTTCTTTGGCTATTTTTTTGTCTTCCGTATGGGGTGTTGTTGCAGAGGTCAGTGCGGATTCGGTCGCTTGCGTTTTTGATGTGTTTTGTAAAGGTGTGTGCAGTGTCAGTGCGTGATGTGGACCTTGAATGGTGAAGGGGATGGGATTTTTCTCTTTCCACCAAGGGGCCTGAGCGGTCAGGTTTAGGTGGAGATCACCCTCTTTTTTCTGTTCACCCTTGCCCTGAATGGTGAGACGTCTGGCGTGTAGATCAAAATTGATGATATCGATATGGCTGTTCTGCCAGAGTAGGTGTGCTTTCAGTTGATCAAAGAAGAGATGGCGGTTCGCTTGAAAGTAGGGCAGATCTTGTTTGGGTTCCTGAATAAATTGACGCCCTTCAATACCGATGATACGCCCTGGTGCAATGGTGAGATGGGCATGACCCGTGACTGGATTGGCGGTGAGGGTTTCGGTATCTAATATGCCTTGCAATCCACCGCGTGCATAGACCACACCTTCTATTTTAAGGGGTGTGGTTGGGGGAGTGTCCTGTGAAGCGGTCAGTTGGTTGAGCAGATTGGTGCTTAGGTTGTTTGTGGGTAAGGAGGGTAAAATTTGGGGGGCGGATATGCCAGCAACGGCAAAGAGTGAGGCAAACTCTTGGGACTCTCTCTGGTATTGGAAGGAGCCTTCAACCAAGCCACTCTCAAAGCGTGTCTGGAGGAATGGCATTAAAATCTCTTTGGGGGTAATTTGGTAGTTTGCAGAAATATCGGTAAATTGGTGGTCGTAAATATTGAGTGGAGAGAGAATAAACTTGCCTGACCATTTCTTTTGTGGTCGCTCTTTTTTAGTGATTGAGAGGGCAAATCGGGCCATTTTTTTTAACTTCCACGCTTCTTTAATCAGAGGGGTGTAATGGTGAATGGTGGCAAGATCCCATGTTCCTTGACTCTGTAGTGAGAGTGCAGGGGAGAGTTCGCCTGCCATTGTCCATTGGTTGCTATTCTGTTTTGAAGCAAGGATTGGGCTCTCTTTGGTGTGCGTGGTTTTGCGCAGGAGTAGCGGATTAAGAAGGTAGCTGTTTTTTTTCTTCTGGATTTGAAACTGGGCTTGTAGCGGTACGCCGTCAAGTTTATGGATTTTTTCTGGCCAGTAGATGACGGTTTGGCTAAGATCCGCCTGGCCTTGAAGTTGGAGTTGGTCGGGCCATTCGCCTTGAAGTTTTATTGAACCAGCAACCGTGCCTTGTAGATTAAGTGGGAGAATGGATCGGGGGAGTTGGGGAAATGGGGTGAGATCCAGAGCCTCTAAGGTGGCAATCTTAAAATTGAGTGTGGGTTGGTTGTTTTGATAGGCAATGTGGCCTTTAAGATCGAGTACAGGTTTGTTATCAATATAGAAGAAGCACTCTTTAAACTGAAAAGTGGCCTGTTTTTTTTCAACTTTAAAGGATGATTTTTGCCGAATCGCGATATCCAATCTTTTTTTATGGCTTGGGGGGGTGTCTGATTGGGTAAACGATAGCGGAATCACTT
>JBQGBW010000246.1:0-2868 GCA_052043475.1 Magnetococcales bacterium HHB-1 | reverse complement strand
CCCCAATAGTTTTTATCCATGGGAAAGAGAATATGTTTGAACGTTTCACCTACTGGTTTAAAGATAAACTGCCCTACATGGTTGTGATCACATTGGTACTGATTATGATACTAATCATGCTCTGGTCACGGATCTTTATTGTGATCCGTCCCGGTGAAGCCGGCGTGATCTATCGTCCGTTTACAACAGGCACAGTAACCAATTACGTCTATCCAGAAGGATTACATATTATCAATCCTTTTAATCATATGGCGGTCTATAATACACGGCTCCAGGTACTATTGCACAGCTTTGAGGCACTCACAAACCATGGTCTGCCCATACGTATGGATATTGCCATCCGTTTCTCTCCCATCTATGAACTGGTGGGGTTGCTGCATCAAAATGTGGGTCCGGATTATCCCCAGAAGATTATTATCCCTCAGGTAGAGTCAGTTATTCGACAAAAGGTTGGTGACTACTCCCCCGAAGATATCTATACCAATAAAAAAAATATTCTCAGCAACATTATCACACTGGCCATTGAGGAGGTTGGACAACTCTATATCAATGTGGATGAAATTATTATCCGCTCACTGGAGCTTCCCGCCGAAATTAAAGAGGCCATCGAACGAAAACTGGTCTATGAACAGCGCTACCACTCCTATAAATTTCGCATTGCACTTGAAAAAAAGGAGGCAGAACGAAAACGGATTGAAGCATTAGGCCGGATGGTGCACCAGGATATTATCAGCTTAACCCTCACTGATAAATTTATTAAACATATGAGCGTTCAAGCCACAGAGAAGCTATCTCAATCAGATAATGCCAAAGTTGTGATCATTGGTAGTGGTAAAGAGGGACTTCCTGTCATCCTTGGGAACCAATAATGAAGATTTTCACTAAAAAAATGTGCCTCTACCTCGCTCTCATTCTGCTCAGTGGATCACTGCTTATGAGTTGTAGTGAGGATAAAACAGAGCATAAAGACCGTGAAACCCACTCACAGAAGATGGATAAGAAAAAAAATAAGATTACCGTTGCCGTGGTCTGGCCTGAAGGAGAAAATCTATTTGTTGAAGGCGTAAAACTGGCGCAGAAGGAGTTGAATCAAAATCATAATACGCTTGAACAAAGAGAGATCGATCTGCTATTCTTCGATGAAAAAAAAGCACTTAGACCCTTTAACGAAGAGAATCCACAACTTGGACGTTACCGCAATAAAGCGCAGAGAATGGCTCAATCAATTACTGAACCCATTGTAAAAAATAAAGATATTGTTGCCGTAATTGGCCATAGCGATCACTATAATACCGCACTCCCCGCCGCCATCACCTATCAGAAGAATCGTATTCTCTTTTTTGCCTCCGCCGAACTCGATCCTCTACTCTCTCAATTGGAGACGCGCATTGTCTTCCAACTGCTGCCCTCTGCAAAAAGCATTATCAGGCAGACGGTTAAATACTGTGAAGATAATCTCTATAAAAGAATATTATTGATCCATCTCCGCAGTCGTTATGTCAACCAGATTGCCGATATATTTCGTAAGCAGGCGGGACAAAAAGATATCCATATCACGGGCCAGTTATCTTTTTCTGGCTATTGGTCTAACCGACAGACCAACCGTCTGTTAACCGGTGTTGTGGATGCCAATAAGAAAAAGTTTGATGCCGTCATCATTTTAGCCCCCCCTAAAATTACTGCGATTATCATGAAAACCATTCGTAAACTGGAGATCAATACTCCATTTATCAGTACGCATATTATGGAATCAGAATCCTTTATTAAGCAGGTTGGCGATGCAGGACAGGGCACTGTGATTCCAGCAATCTTTGATCGTTCGACCTATCTTGCAAAACGTTTTATCAAAAATTTTCGCAAACGTTTTAAAAAGTCACCTGATCTCTGGGCTGCACATGGCTATGATAACCTTCACCTCCTGATGACCTTTATGATCCGTGCTGGATCAACCCAGGCCACACCGGTCTCTGAATCCCTGCTGTTTCATGCACCATCCTGGTATGGTGCCACAGGAAGAATTCTCTTTTCACCAAATGGTGTGAATATCGGCTCTGGCATCGTCTTTAAACAGCTTATAAAAAACAGTGAAGGAAAACTAACCTTTACCCCAATAGATGATCATTAATAAAACAATCGCTACAGATCATCATCCTTTCAACAACAGATGTAAACACGCGCTTTTTTTATCTTAAAAAGGAGTCCCATTATGCCGATCTTTAGTATCCACTTTCTGCTCTGTCTTACCATTGCCTACTTAGGACGACATAAGATTATGGGATTCTGGGGCTACTTTTTTGCTTCCATGCTGCTGACACCAGTGATTGGTATTATTCTGCTGTTAACCGCCGCGCCAAAAAAATCTTATGTTGCCGCAGAAAAAAAGTAACTTAAACCTTTTAAGAGAACGCCTGTTTTCTTAGGCAATCTTTTTATAGTATAATCACCAATGAATATACCAACTTAAAAAAGGAGCGTGCAATGTCAGAGAAGCAGGATCAAGAAGATATTCAACAGGAACTGCGTAAGCAACAGAAGTTTACCGTCGCTGGAGCCATTGGCCGTTCTGCTGGTGGTGCCATGAAAGGCGCATCACCCATTCCAAAGCGTGAGCAGGCTACGCAAATGCTCAGCCAGTTTGTTGATCAAAATGTCCGTGACGCCTCTGGTGCTTTAAAATCAATCCTTAAACGCCGCATCAAAGCCAATGGACCCACCATTGATCAACATCTCGATAACCCACTCAATGCACTCATTGAGATTATCCAGCCCATTTTAGATAAAACAGCAATGCTCCATGAATTTGTGCGCCAGGTTGATGTCCGGTGGGGAGAAATTTATCAAGAGAGACCCCATTTTCAGCAACCCGGT
>JBQGBW010000245.1:0-2872 GCA_052043475.1 Magnetococcales bacterium HHB-1 | reverse complement strand
TAGCCATAGGAGCCATCAGGATAGCTGTAGCCGCCGGAGCCATCGACATTGTAGTAGGAGTAGGAGCCATCAGCACCGCTATAGGTTGAATTACCCTCAGCATCAATAGAGTAAGTGGATCCATCCAGATAGGTTGTGGTGGAGGAGCCATCTTCACCGTAGGTGTAGGTGTTACCCCACTGATCGGTGGTGGTGTCTCCTAAGACCAGTTGATCATCAGGGATGGGATTGCCATCGGCGTCGGTATAGGTGATATTGCCATCGATATCATAGTTGGCGGTTAAGCCATCGGGATAGGTGATGGTACCGGAGCCATCGGGATTAAAGTTACCGGTGGTGCCATCAACGGTGGTAAAGCCGCTGGTGCCATCATTGTTCCAGTAGGAGGTGCCGCCATTGCCGTAGTCGGTATAGCTGCCGTTTTCATCCCAGCCGTAGGTGGTATTGGTTGCGGCATCGTAGGAGGTGCCGCCCTGGTCATCCCAATAGCCGTAGGAGCCATTGCTGTCATACCAACCGCCCGAACCATCTGCGTTGCTATAGTAACCGTTGCCATCCGCATCCCAGGAACTGTAAGAGCCATCGGGATGGCTGTAGCCACCAGAGCCATCCATATTAGAGTAGTAGCTGGAGCCGTCAGAGCCGTTGTAGCTTGTATTGCCCTCAGCATCAACAGAATAGGTGGAGCCATCCAGATAGCTTGTGGTGGTGGCGCCATCTTCACCGTAGGTGTAGGTATTGCCCCATTGATCTGTAGAACTGTCTCCCAGATCCAGTTGGTCTTCAGGGATGGCATTTCCATCGACATCGGTGTAGCTGATATTACCATCTTGGTCGTAGTTGGCGGTTAGACCATCTGTGTAGGTGATGCTACCGGAGCCATCGGAATTAAAGTCACCGGTCGTGCCATCGGCGGTGGTAAATCCATTGGAGCCATCGTTATTCCAGTAGGAGGAGGCGCCATTACCATAGTCCGTACGACTACCGTTTTCATCCCAGTTGTAGGTGGTGTTTGTATTGGCATCATAGGAGGTGCCGTTGCCTTCGCCATCCCAGTAACCGTAGGAGCCGTCGCTGCCACTCCATCCGCCGGAACCATCAGAATTACCATAGGAACTGTTGCCCTCGCTATCCCAGGAGCCATAGGAACCATCGGGATTGTTATAGCCGCCAGAACCATCAACATTAGTGTAAGAAGAGGAGCCATCAGCGCCGTTGTAGGTTGAGTTGCCTTCAGCATCGACACTGTAGGTGGAGCCATCCAGATAGGTGGTGGAGGAGGAACCATCTTCACCGTAGGTGTAGCTGTTACCCCACTGATCAGTCGTGCTATCCCCTTGCTCAAGCTGGTCTTCAGGAATGGCGTTGCCATCGGCATCGGTGTAACTGATATTGCCATCTTGGTCGTAGTTGGCGGTCAGACCATCTGTGTAGGTGATGCTACCGGAGCCATCGGCATTAAAATTACCTGTGGTGCCATCGGCTGTGGTAAAGTTATAGGAGCCATCGGCGTTCCATTCCGTAGAAGCACCATTGCCGAAATCAACACTGGAAGAGCCATCTGAGAACCATTCACCGGAGCTTCCTGTGGCGGGATCATTCCAACTCCCATTACCTTGGCCATCCCATGCGCTTGTGTAACCATCCGCACTGGTATAGCTCCCTGATCCGTCAGGATTTTGGACTTCGACAGAGCCATCTTCATAGGTTGTTGTAACGGGTTCTTCTGTTGTGGCGTCAGATTCTTCAGGGGGAGGTGTTTCGTCGCTTTCATCGTAGGTGATAGAAGACTCAGGTGGCGTATCCTCTGAAGTCTCTGAGGGGGGGGATTCTGATGTGTCGCTTGAAGAGGAGGTATCGGTTGAGCTGTCTGTGGTGGTATCCGTTGTTCCACCATCTCCAGCGTCGGCCAGTTCAGATACGGCGCCGGCTTCAGCGCCACCAATCATTGCTGGTGCAATGCGCTCTTCGAGTTCAGCCTCAACCTTACCAACTTTTTTCTTCTTAGCCATTGTTTTTACTCTCTAAATATAAAGTTAAGCAGTGTGGAAAACAGACACAAAGAGCCCATTGTGGAGCGACGTAGAGAAGACGCATTTCGAATGTCTTGTTTTGCCTTGCAACTGATGTGGATTTTTTTGAATGATTTTAGAGAGTAGAGAATTATGAGAAAGGGCTGGAAAAGAAGGTTAACATGACTGTATATGATCCCTTGTAATGATTTGGATGATGGAACTTAACAAAAAACAGGGATTGCTATGATCAAAGTTGCTTCTTAAACGAAAGCCGACAAGAGACGGCTTCAATGGAAATTCAAAGTAGAAGCTGAAATTATAAAAATGACATTATTTGATTAAGATTGAAATTAAGTATAAGCGATGTTTTGGTTGGAGTGCAATAAAAAAAGGTGGCCGCTGTTTTTTTCTTGGTTATACATATTGGTAATGACTAACCTCCTGTGTCTGGCACAAAAAAGCTGGTGTGGTGATCTAATGCGTGAATATCTGAAGATCAATATATTCTGTTATTAGAATATCCTGTTACATGAATATGCGTTTTGTGTGATGTGAATATTTATTCTGTTTTGGTGTGTAGATCTTTGGTGAAGGATTTCTAACTACTAGGTATCCACTTAGCTCAAGTCCTATCCATTTAGATCAAGTAGGTTGTCACGGAGAAGACTTTTTTGGATTAGCTACCAGAGTCTGATATGGAGCTGGTTTGGTAATCACAGCTTGCTGAGCAAGCCGATAAAAAAGCATCCCACGGGCCTTAGATTTTCTTCTATTGAATCGAAATGTGAACTCGTCGAGATAGTACTCCAACTGATCCGCCTGCACTGCACCCTGAAGTGTGCCATTTAGCCATCTTT
>JBQGBW010000244.1:0-2897 GCA_052043475.1 Magnetococcales bacterium HHB-1 | reverse complement strand
AAACCAATGGCGGAGAGGTTTCCTGGTTTTTTCAAAAATTGTGCCCACAGTAACCGAAGCTTGCGTGTTACAGGCCCGGCAGTGCAGTAAATGTCGTTTTGTGATCCAAGGATCATCCTTGGCACCGCATTGAGGGCAAACAAACCCATCCGGCCATTTTAACCGGAGGAGGTATTCCCAGCATGCCTTCTCATCTGCAAATCGCTCTTCAAATTCCAGCATCGTGCGGGGATAATCGATACCACGAATGGGATGGTTTTGAATGTTCATCCAAATAGGATACATGATCCATCACTGGATTTAAATGGATAGGACTTGAGCTAAATGGATACCTAGTTTAGCGGTTTGAAGGGATCTTTTTCACCATCTAAAATGGCCATGCTGCGATCAATCGATTTTACCGGTGCACGTCCAGTGATCGCTTTATAGAGGGTGGCGCCTAAGGCATAGATATCACTCCATGGCCCCTGTTTGCTATTTTTGGCGGTGTATTGTTCTAAGGGGGAGTAGCCGTGGGTGAGTACGGTGGTGAGACTGTTTTTCTCCTCCAAAACCTGGCGGGTGGAGCCAAAATCGATCAGTAGCGGTACACCATCCTGCCGGATAAAAATATTGGCGGGTTTAATATCCCGGTGGAGAAAACCTTGATCGTGAACCGCTGCTAAACCATCAAGGATAGCCAGGGTGAGGCTTAACAGTTGATCCTCAGATATCTGCTCCTTTTGATGGCGCAGATAGGCACTAAAATCATCGCCCTTCTCAAAGTCCATGACAAAATAGGCGGTGCCATAAGCTTTAAAGAGGCGGTTGATGCGGACGATATTAAAATGTTTGAGTTTGGCTAAAATTTTGGCTTCATCAAAGAAACGCTGCATTCCCCACTGAAACAGATCCTCCTGCCCTGGGGTCTGCATCACCGTTAAGCGGTGATTGCGGCGCGCACCTAAGCTTTGAGGCATATACTCTTTGATGGCCACATCCCGCTCCAACAGCGTATCACAGGCGCGGTAGGTGATGCCAAAACCGCCCTGACCAAGAATTTGATCGACATGATACTCTTGCAGAAGTGTTCCTGGTGGGAGAGGGAGTTGCTCTGTCGTAAAGGGGGGGGTGTCTGCATTATCCAGCAGCGTTTCATCGTCGTGCATGGTTTCATCTGTTGAGGGGTAAAAACAGATAAAGCCCCCTGATAAAAGGGGGCTTTAAAAAAATTATTCAACCAGGCGGGGTTCGGGCAGGGGAATGATAAATTTGCCCTTATAGCCTTTCGCGCGCAGTTTAGGGATTAACTCTTCGGCAATGTGCCAGGAGAATATCAGAGCATATTCCGGTTGCTCTTCGAACATGCGGGACTCTTCAACCACAGGGATGCGTTTTCCAGGCATCAGTTTGCCGATCTTTTGCGAGCCCTTAATTTCAACCACATAATCGATTAAACCATCATCTAAGCCAACATAGTTGGTCATGGTGCTGGCGCGGGAAGGGGCGCTGATACCGATAATCCGGTTACCGCTGGATTTGGCTTCTGTTAAAAACTGATAAAGTTTAAGCTTTGAGTTTACCGTACGCTTTTTAAAGGTTTCAAGCTGTTCGCGCATGGGGCCGCGTGCCGTCTCTTGATCGAGAAAGGTTTTTACTGAGGGGAGTGGAGAGCGTTTCCCTTTATGGGCGGCATAAACCCGGATCGAGCCACCATGGGAGGGAATGGCTTTGGCGTGAATCACTTCCAAACCATGCTGCTCTAACAGATACTTCAGGCTCATCAGGGAGTAGTAGCGCAGATGCTCATGATAGATGGTATCGTATTGAACCGTATCTAAGAGAGGAATAAGATAGTGAGATTCTGAGATAAAGACGCCATCTTTATCCAGCAGATGTTTCACCCCCTCAACGATCTCCTGAATATTCTCAATATGGGCAAAACAGTTTGCCGCGGTAACCACTTTAGCCGCGCCATATTTTTTGCGAACTTTTTTGGCCGCTTTCACCGTAAAGTAGGATTGAACGGTCTCAATGCCCTGTTTGCGTGCCAATTCACCGGCATCTGTGGGCTCAATACCCACCACAGGGTTGCCTGCTGCGACAAATTTAGAGAGCAGGGTGCCATCGTTGGAGCCCACATCAATAATCAGATCGTTTTTATTCAATCCAAGAACTTCCCAACTCTCCTCCTGAAGATCCTGGAAGTTTTGATGAAGAATACGCGTGGTGCCACTGGTGTAGGGGTATTCGGGAGGAAAAAGAATTTCGGGATCAACCACCAGTCCGATCTGAACCAGTTCACAGTGGGGGCAGTAGAGCAGTTCAGCGGGGTAGGAGGGTTGTTCGAAAGGCTTCTCTCCAATGGTGCGCATCTGATTGACTGGTGGAAGGTAGCCTAAAAAGAGGATTGATTCCAGCGATTGGTTGCCACAAACCTGGCAGGCATCCACAACAACACTGCCGCCACGACCGGCGGCTAGAGGGAGGGCGTAGGAGGTCATTTTTTAGCTCCATTATAAATTTTAGTTATGTTCTTTCTGGGGCGAGTTTGGCATGATCCAGATACCAGGGGATGGTGAGCGCTAAGCCCTCTTTTAAGGAGGTGCTTGGATTAAAACCCAGTTGGCGCATTTTATCGATTGATGGGCAGCGCCTGGGTGTCCCCCCTTTCTGTAGCGCTCCTGGCTGGATCTGGATCTTCATTTTACATTGTGCGGCCGCCAGGTGGGCCAGTTCAGAGATTTTAGTCTCCTGATCGTTGCCGATATTATAGATGTTGAGATGCTCACCTTTTTCCATCATCAGGATTAAACCATCGGTAAAATCGTTAATATGGATAAACGCGCGGGTCTCTTCACCGGTGCCTTGGATGGTAAAATCAATCGATTTTTTATCGGTACGCTTTTTCTTCAGTT
>JBQGBW010000243.1:0-3001 GCA_052043475.1 Magnetococcales bacterium HHB-1 | reverse complement strand
CCCCCCCCGGAGGGGGAGAATTCAATATTTTTAATCGAAATTGCATGGCCGGTGAGCTCTTCTAAGGTATCGATCAACCAGGGGCGGTATTGATCGGGGTTGATCATCTGGCGCAGCGTGATGTAGAAACTGATGCCAGCGAGAAGAACAACCAGAGAGATCAACAGCGCATGACGTTTGCGCTTGGCCATTATTTTAGCTTTTCTTTTAAGATGGTATTGACCATACCAGGATGGGCCTGTCCACGGGTTGCTTTCATCACCTGTCCAATGAAGAAGCCAAAGAGTTTCTGTTGGCCGTTACGGTATTGTTCAACCTGTTTTGTGCAGTTCGCCAGCACTTTATCCACTTCTTGGGCGATGGTCTCAGGGTCGCTGATCTGTTTGAGTCCCAGTTTATCGATAATTTTCTCAGGATGATCACCGCTTTCAAACATGGTGGCGAACACTTTTTTAGCGATTTTACCCGAGATGGTGCCTTTTTGAATCAGTGCCACCAACTGGCCTAAATTCTCAGCGGATACGGGGGATTGATCGATGGTCAGATTCTCTTTATTGAGCAGTCCTAAAAGTTCTACAGAGACCCAGTTAGCCGCCATTTTAGGATTGCTTTTTCCTTGACTGCTTGCGGTTTTAACCACCTGCTCAAAGAAGTCTGCCAGGCTCTGGCTATCGGTGAGTACCTGGGCATCATAGGGGGAGAGTTGGTACTGCTCCTGGAAGCGCTGTTTTTTATCATCAGGCAGTTCTGGCAGGGTATTTTTAACTTTGGCAATGCGTTCTTCGGTGAGAATCAGGTTGGGGAGGTCGGGTTCAGGGAAGTAGCGGTAGTCGTGGGCTTCTTCTTTGCTGCGCATGGGGCGGGTGAGGTTGCGCGTTGCATCCCATAGGCGGGTCTCCTGGGTGATCGATCCACCTGATTCAATGATATCGATATGGCGTTCAATCTCAAAGTCGATGGCCCGCATCACATTACGGATGGAGTTTAAATTTTTCAACTCGCATCGCGTACCAAACTGTGTGGCGCCTTTGCGCATCACCGAGACATTGGCATCACAGCGGAAGGAGCCCTCCTCCATATTGCCATCACAGACATCAAGATAGCGGACGATGGCGCGCAGTTTTTTAAGATAAGCACCGGCTTCCTCAGAGGATCTTAAATCGGGTTCGGAGACGATCTCCATCAGTGGCACGCCGGTGCGGTTAAGATCCACCCAGGAGGCGCCTTGAATGCCTTCATGGAGGCTTTTTCCTGCATCCACCTCCATATGAATGCGGGTGATGCCGATGGTTTTATTTTCACCGCCTTTGGGCTCAATGAGAATGCTTCCCTCTTCAATAATGGGAAGTTCAAATTGCGTGATCTGATAACCGGCGGGCAGGTCGGGATAGAAGTAATTTTTACGGGAGAACTCGCTCCGTTTTTTAATTTTACCTTGGATGGCCAGACCGGTTTTAATCGCCATATTCACGGCCTCTTTATTGAGAACCGGGAGTACGCCGGGGAAACCGGCACAGACAGGACAGATCTGTCTGTTGGCTTCCATGCCAAACTGGGTGGAGCAACCACAGAAAATTTTGGAGCGGGTGCGCATCTGCGCATGGATCTCAAGACCGATAACGGCTTCATATTGGGGATCGATCATTTTATGTCAACTGGAGTGGGGGTTGATCTCTATAAGCTTGTTATCTATAAGGTTTCTTTTTAGAAAGAAATTTTATAGTGGTGGTTTTTGTTGGTGCCATGCACTGTTCTGTTGATAGTGGTATCCGGCGCGCAGCAGGGTGGCTTCATCTAAGGGTTTACCAATCAGTTGGCAGCCAATGGGAAGTTGGTTTTGATCGAAACCACAAGGAAGAGCTAAGCTGGGGAGGCCCGCTAAGTTGACATTGATGGTGAAGATATCGGAAAGATACATCTCCACAGGATCATCCGTTTTTTCACCCAGTTTAAAGGTAGTGCTGGGGGTTGTTGGGGCAAAAATAAGATCGACGTTCTCAAAAGCCTGGGTAAAGTCGTTGGCGATTAAGCGGCGTGTTTTTTGTGCCTTGCGATAGTAGGCATCGTAGTAACCGGAGGAGAGCACATAGGTTCCCAACATGATGCGTCTTTTAACTTCAGCGCCAAATCCTTCAGCACGGGTACGGAAGTAGAGATCATGGAGATCTTTGGGGTCTTTACAGCGGTAGCCATATTTAACACCATCGTAGCGTGCCAGATTTGAGGAGGCTTCCGCAGGCGCGATAATATAGTAGGTGGGTACGGCATAATCCGAGTGGGGCAGGGAGATGTCGATGCACTTTGCCCCCAAAGATTCAAAGGTTTTGAGGGTCTCTTGAAGGGCGTTTTGGATATCCTCAGGGAGGTTATGGGCGAAGTACTCTTTAGGAATACCGATTTTTAACCCTTGGATATTCTCTTTAAGCGCTTCTTGATAATTGGGGACCGGGGTATTGATTGAGGTGGAGTCTTTGGGATCAAAGCCCGCCATGGTTTGCAGCATAATGGCGGCATCTTCGACGCTTTTACACATGGGACCGGCCTGATCCAGTGAGGAGGCAAAAGCGATCATGCCAAAACGGGAGATGCGGCCATAGGTGGGTTTGAGTCCGGTGATGCCACAGAGTGCGGCGGGTTGGCGGATGGAGCCGCCGGTATCGGTGCCGGTGGCCGCGATACAGAGATCTGCACTCACCGCAGCGGCGGATCCGCCGGAGGAGCCGCCGGGTGTGCAGTCAAGATTCCAGGGGTTACGGGTATTGCCAAACCAGGAGGTTTCGGTGGAGGAGCCCATGGCGAACTCATCCATGTTGGTTTTGCCAAGAATCACCGCACCGGTCTCTTTAAGGCGGGTGGTGACTGTGGCATCATAGGGGGGAATAAAGTTGTGTAGCATACGGGAGCTACAGGTGGTGCGGAGATCTTTGGTGCAGAAGAGATCTTTATGGGCGATTGGAACACCTAAGAGCGGTTGATCGATCCCTTGGGCAATTTTTTGATC
>JBQGBW010000242.1:0-3040 GCA_052043475.1 Magnetococcales bacterium HHB-1 | reverse complement strand
GAGTGGGCACACACGATCCGTATGATTGGGAATGAAGCCGCCCATGAGATCACCAAGGTCTCTTTACAGGATGCCAAAGCGATATTCTATTTTCTGGAGATCTTTCTTACATACCTTTTTACGCTACCGGCTAAGATGGAAGCGCGGCGCGGATCATCCGTAGTTACATCAAAAAAGAAGGATTAAATATTAATGCTAAAATCAGTAGTAGTACGATATACGCTGCAAGTCCTGACAGTATCGATAGTATGGGCGCTATTAGAAATAGGGAGCGAGATCTCCCACATATGGGTTCAAATGCTCCCAACCATACCGAATAAAATACTCCTGTTGCTAAGCACGCTGCTAGCTGTATTAGCTCTTGTATTAGCGACCAGCTTATATTCATTGCTATTCCCTTTTGGTATTGGTCGGTTCAAACGCAGGTATATTTTTGACGATATCACAGGTACATACCTGCATAAGTTGACAAACCAGAAAATATGCCCAACCTGCTTTGCAAAGGATCTGGAGTCTCCTATGCGTAAAATGAAACATGGATGGGAATGTGTGAATGGCGAATGCAAACATCTGGCTTCTGATCCTGACAACCCTCCACCTCTATCGGTAAAGGAACGGCTTAAGAAATGTTATAGATTCGATGACAAAGCGGGTATTTATCGAGCTATTGATGGTGACCGTGTAATCTGCCCCTCTTGTTATGTTAAAGGGGTTGAGTCGCCTATGAAACATATGAAACACTTCTGGCTTTGCCTTGTGAAAGAGTGTGATCGGAAAATCGAGAATCCAGACAACCCTTCGGATAGACGTGGTCGTCAGATAACGCAAAGTGATTTTATGAGACGTTGATGGTACAGGTTAACGATATCCCGTGTCGATAGATCAGCCACCTAATAAGCAGCCTTTCCCCCCCAATAATCCAGTTCTTAGCTTCTTCAATATGCTTGGAGAGGTCGGCAAAAGGTACTTGGTTCAAACTCGGACATATTTTTAAAGGTATCATATCTACGGGTTTGTGCAAGATGGCGGATAAAAGCCTATCCAACCGGTTTTGATAAAGGCCGAAACTAAACCAGAATAGCCCGCGCTTTTCACCTTATAGCGAGGGTTATTCTGTTTTTGCCTTTGAGATCTCACCGCTTCTTCAATCCAAAAAACGCCTTCCCATTCCACCGTGTTCCGGTGATATGCCTTGCCGCAGCCGATAGACTATTAAAAATAACCCCATTTAGTTCAAATCCCCGATCAAGCACAGTGACGCAGTAGGTGTTTCCTTTCCATACTCTCTTTAGCCTTGTTCCTGGCGTAAGTTTAAGAACTTTAACTTTTCTCAAGATATTTTCTCCATGATGGCGATTTATTCTCTGTTTCCAATACAAAATTTTATCATTGATCTGTTTAGATAGATTTTTAGACTTTACAAAGGCGTGCATAATCCATTATTTTACTCTGATAAATCAACCAGCGGTTAAACTCGATTACTTTTATGACGGTTACTCTCGAAACCCTACTACACATATTGGAAAAGGTTTATGAAACGGTACAATCGATCTCTGATACATTTCAGCGAAGGTTAGATACCGGACCGATAAAACCTATTCAACCCATGAAAATAATTGATATTCCAAAGGAAACATCTTGGTCAGATCTGACCTTTAGTTTCCCAGAGAAATCAGTACTGCACGTTTATATCCGGGGTCAGGCCAAACCGCTGCGTCTGGAGCCCGATGATCTAGGTATGCGTAATCTCAAAAACGGACAGCCGGTTATGGCATGGCATCTTCTGCATATTCTGGTTGAAACAAAAGGCATGATTGCAGCGGAATCTTCAAAAGGATTCCATGCGCTCAAACAACAGAAATATTTGCTATCAAAGACGCTGCGATCATTTTTTGGAATAGAGGAAGACCCTTTGATATGGGGCTCAGGGGAACACTGCTGGGAGGCACAATTCTTTAGCCGAACCAGCTAAACGATCATTTTTGACAATCCAAGCGTAAAATGACTGGTCAAAACAGTGACCAGCGGTAGCCCGTGAGCGAGATTAGGCGTTCACGGGCTTTTTTGCGTTTTGAGAGTAAATTTTCGGTCATTTGACGGGAGAAACGTCCGATTTGCGCTTGAAATGGTAATTTTCAGGCGGATTTTAGCTTTATACAGTATTTGTTCGATTGATAGTAAAATTTACCGGACCATGCCAAAATTATTTTAAATAAAATATATTTTATATATCGATTGTATTCCAATTGCTTAGATGATGATATTTGTATATTTCTATGGTCCATATCCGCCTCTCAGTCATTTTTTACCTTATATGGGTAAACCGTTCACACAAGGAGGTGACGCCATGAAATCATCTAATCAGTATGCAGCTCTGCCCGATTCCACGGTCAATGTGATCCGGAGATCAGCAAAGAAGATGGATCGCACCCTCTTTTTTACCGTGATGGATATTGAGGACTGCGAACAGGAGCTGCTGTTGGCGATATGGGCGAAACGAGGTCGATTGGATATTCCACCAACTCACGCCCATCAAGATTCGAAGGATAAAATTTCGGAACAGAGAAAATTCCATTCAGCCATTAAAAGAGGCGGGAGATCGATTCACCCCTCTTTGGAACAGTTATCCACCCACGGCGATCTGGCGGATCAATTTATCGCAGAAGAGCAAAATTTATGGTTGGCTCCGGCTGAGATGACAGAGCGGCGGGTCATTTTACGGATGGATCTGGAGCGAGTTATGGCTGAAGGGACAGAGCGGCTCCAGGCAATTTTGCCTCGGTTATTAGAAGACCCCGTTACGCATATTGCTCTGGATTTGGGTATTACAAGATTAGCGCTCTATAAGGAATTATGGAGGGTTCGAGAAACGTTAGGGGTCTATTCCTCAACAAAATAAAAATGAATAATTTTGATTTTTCTTAATTATTCTCTGGACTTATAACAAACAGAGAGCAATACTATGTGCAGAAAACAGAGCTACCCTAATTTTTTAGTTGACAGATATACGGATATTCTGGCAGAGTGGTTTTCGGAGCTT
>JBQGBW010000241.1:0-3148 GCA_052043475.1 Magnetococcales bacterium HHB-1 | reverse complement strand
GATCTCTATGGTGCAAAAAAATCGGACATGGAACGCATTGTGGATTATGAAGAAGATGAATTTGAAACCAACCACTCCATTGTCGGCGGCTTGATGGCCCGCGCTTGGGGAATGCCCGCAGATATGCATCTGGCGATCAAACACCACCACGATACCAATATTGATCATGTCACCAATATGGGCGACTCCACCCTCTGGTTTCTCCTCCGTCTCACCGATTATATTATCAATTTTATCGCTCAGATCTCCGATATGGATCTGGTTAATTTCACCCTGTCCAAACAGTTTAAATTGACCGGACTCACCAATGAATTTCTAGAAGAGTATGGCTTAAACCGCGATCATCTCCGCGATCTTTTTTATGATGTACGCACCCAGCTTATCCCCACCTTCTTAGAAAAAAAAGAGGGACCTGAATTTTAAACCGTTGCTTAACTTTCCGTATCAACGGGTCTCTTTAGTCCCATCTTAAAATAAGAGAACGTATAAAAATCTTCTAAAAAAGGTCTTCTATTGATGTTCTTTAAGAAAAAGATAGAACATAAAATAATCCATGCCTATATCCGCGCGCTAAAAAATCAAGATACAAAGACCATGCGCCAACATTGCAGCGAAGATTTTATCGTCGATTTTGTTCATGGTGATGCCTTTCACTCTCCGCCCACATCCATCCAGAATAGCCGTAAATTTTGGCCCGCCCTCTTTCTCGCCTTTCCGCAAATGGATTATGAGGTCACCCGTACCATTATTGCACCTGAGGTGATCACCTGTCAGTGGCAATTCACCGGCATTAACGAAGGCCCTCTCACACCTCCAGCCTTTGCAAAGGAACAACCCGCCACCAAGAGAACCGTACACCTGCGCGGCCTCTCCATCTATGATCTTAACAACCAGAAGATCGAACGTGAAACCATGTATTTTGACTTTACAACGCTCTTAGTCGAACTCGGCATCACACTATGAGTCACCACACAGATCCCACTCTAGGCCAGGTAATTACCGCGACTTCTGTTGAATCAACAACCCTCTCTCAAACACAACAAAATTACATTCTCTGGCTGCTCGCCCTGAGTGTCGCCCTGATGATGACCGGTTTTGGCATTGCACTCCCCATATTTGCCCGCCGCCTGCAAGAGATGGGGAGCCACTCCGATATGCTGGCACTACTTAAAAGTGCCTTTGCCATCGGCCAATTTATCGCCGCTCCGCTTTTTGGCGCCCTCTCTGATCGTTTAGGCAGGCGCCCGATTATACTCCTCGCTCTCTTAAGCTTTGCCCTCAGCAATATCGGCTACACCTTCGCCCAAAACACAACCCAACTGCTGATTCTACGTACACTTGCCGGCGCAATGACCGCAGGACTCTTTCCCGCCGCCATCGGTGTAATCTCTGATATGATCTCAGAAGAGAAACGCAGTCGCTGGATCGGTATTCTTATGGGCAGTTATGGTGCAGGCTTGGTATTAGGACCTGTCTGTGGTGGAATCATCTATGATCTCTCCGGCGCTTCCGCCCCTTTTCTACTCTCCGCGATGTTAGGCCTGCTCTCTCTGATGGTCGCCTGGATCAAACTTCCCGAAACATTAATCACCACCACACCGCTTAAACCACAATCAGAACCCAAAAAAGAGACAACACCTGAAGCAAAGATCACCCTCAACTTTGCCATTATCATCCTGCTTCTGATCGACTTTATGGTGCCTCTGATCTTTGCCTTTGTCGAACCCCGCATGATCTTCTACCTTTTTGATCACTTAGGCTGGAGCACCATACGCTTTGGTGTTGTGACCGGTGTCTATGGTCTGGCCATGATGATCGTGCAACTTAAATGGGGCGACCTTAGTGATCGTTTTGGCCGCAAACCGATCTTAATCCTTGGCCTTCTCCTCAATACCACCCTCTATCCCGCCTTAGCCTGGTTTCAAAGCTTTCCTCTAATGATTCTCTCCGCCGCCTTAAGTGGGATTGGATTAGCACTGGCGATGCCCGCTTTAACCGCCTGGTTTCTTGCTTATAGTGATGAGAAAAATCAGGCCCGAATGATCGGTATTAAAGAGTCCATGGCCTCTTTAGGAAGCTTTATCGGTCCACTTCTGTTAAGCGTGATGCACCCACTCTACAGTGCGTTCAATCTGTTCCTGTTTGCCACCATCGCTGCTATACTCACCGCACTGCTGCCGCTTATTTTACGCGCTAAAGAGACAGATAAAGCACCAGATCACGCGGAAAAAATCGATACCACCGCCCATCAGATCCGTGCTGCCGCCGCCCAAGCGACGCTACGCGGTGTGGTACTCAACGCCACCCTCATTCGACAACAGCAAAAGAAAAACAAATGAGTAAAAAAAGAAAACAACTCCTGATTTTTCTTCTGATCGGTATTATTGCACTCTTCTTCTTTTCAGGAGAGAAGAAAAAGATCACCAACATCTCCTCAAGCATCACCCACTATCCTGAACGCCCTAAACCAATCCACACCATCCATCAACAATTTAAGACCACAGCCATCCAAACCATTCAGGGTTCACCTGGCATCGGAAAACTGGCCCTCGCCATTGAATATGCCTATCGCTTTACTGAGCACTATGACGCTTTATGGTTTATTGAGGCCCAAACAGATCCCCTACTCTCACTGGCCCGTCTGGCGGATGAACTCCATATTCCCGGTTATGGTCTTGGGCAGCAGCGCATCAAAAAACTCTTCAACAACCTCGCTCAACAGAAAAAGTGGCTCCTCATCTATCGTCATCCAACTTCCGAACAACAGCTTAAAAAGATCCTTCCCCATACCGATAGCGGTGGCCATATTCTTATTCTTACAGATCAATTTATCCCCCAATCCTATCCCATCACAAAACTGTCACCACTCTCGCCTCCAGAGAGCAGCAGGTTTCTTTTGAGTCTTCCGAAAAAAGCCTGTTTGAGCTTGGGCGTGTTTCCTGACCAGTTAACTGTTTGATGTAAAAATCTCGATAACCGGTTCTGGAATTCCGCAGACTCGTTCTGGATTCGTTTTTTGAGGTAAAAAAACAGTGTGAAACGAAGGGAGTTTTACCCCATTATGCAAGAACTGACTCTGTTTTTTCCGCTTTTCCAGCTATTTGAGCGCACTGGTAGCGTAGAAAGCGCTTCACGTTGCTGGCCAGAG
>JBQGBW010000240.1:0-3177 GCA_052043475.1 Magnetococcales bacterium HHB-1 | reverse complement strand
TTTTTCAGACACCTCCTTAGAGGGATTATCGCTAAGCCAACGCGCTAAAAACAGACTTTGTCCAATCACAAAGATTAAAGTTAGTCCCATCAGGCCAAACACTTTAAACTTAACCCAGATCTCCTCAGAGAACTGATAAGCAACGATAATATTGAGAATGCCTGAAAAAAAGAAAAAAACAATCCATGCCCAACTTAAACGGAGCCACTGTAAGGAGGAGAGTTGGATATGTTCCCCCATCAATCGCTGCAACAGCACCTTTTTATCGCCAAGATAGTGACTCATCAGAAAAGCGACTGAGAAAAGCCACTGTACAATGGTTGGCTTCCATTGAATAAAACGCGGATCTCGCAGGAAGAGTGTGGCACCACCAAAGAGAAGAACACCACCTAACAAAATTCTTTGCGACCAGGTCAGGTGATGATGCTTCCACCACAGGTACGCCATCATCAGGACAATGGTCACCATCAAAACCGCTGTGGCAACATAGATATCAAACCACTGATAAAAAATAAAAAAGAGAATCAGTGGAAAAAGTTCACGTAAAAATTCCATGGCTTCCAAAAATAAAATTAAAGAACAGGTTTACAAATTGGATGATTTTTTGCAGAGTTGATTTATAAGATCATTTTAGAAGGATGATCTATCGTTTAAGAGAAGAGCCTCTTTTAAAGCGGGGAGAACCCTATCCCCCCCCTTTATTATAGTTTCCAGAGGCAAGATGCTCAATATTTTAGCAAAAATCTTTGCCTAAGCGCTTTTTAAGGAGACGGAGTGTTATCATGTGGTCAAAAGAGACGCCTGCTTCACATCGATTTTTTTTCGCTCTTATCATCCCTTTTCTTTTTTTTACAACATCTGCCGCTGCAAAAACATTAACCTGGGAAGAGCAAAAATTAGAAATCGACCGTCTGTTTCAAAAAGAAGCGTTTGATCAAGCCACAACGTTTACTCAAGAGGTGTTAAGGAAAACACAGAAAGAATATGGTCCACAACATGTCTATGTTGCGGAGATTCTGGAGATCCTGGCCAAAATTTATCATCAGCGTGGTCACAAAAAAAAGATCGAACCTCTGCTTAAAAATGCGCTCTTCATCACTGAGAAAAGCTATGGCCGCAGCCATCAGAAAACAGGGGACCGTCTAGAGACCTTAAGCGCTTTTTATATCGAAAAAAAAGCCTGGAATAAAGCCCTCCCTCTTCTAAAGAGGGTCTTAAAGATTAAAGAGAAACATTTAGGCGCGCACCATCCCAAACTGGTGCCTTATCTTAACCACCTGGCCTCGATTCACAGCCAAAGCAGTGCTTTTGAAAAAGCGGAAACCCTGCTTAAAAGAGCGATCGATATTCGCAACCGCAACTTAGAAGAGAGCCATCTCCGCCTGATTGATACACTGCTCAATATGGCGAATCTTAATCTTTTGCGTAAAAATATCGATAAAGGAGAGTTCTTCTATTGGCGCGCTTTAGGGATTGCAGAGAAAGGGTTGGGAGAAAATCATGAAAAGGTCTCTCAGATTCTCAATACATTAGGCAGGATGTACTGGAAACAGAAGCGCTACACCGAAGCTGAACCATTTTTTAATCGCGCTCTAGCCATTGATGAGAACCTTCTTGGCAAAGAGAGCCCCTATCTGGTTCCTAAACTGCGTACCCTCGCTGAGCGTTATCGCTTAAGAGGAGAGCAGGAGAAAGCCCTCCCTCTGATTGAGCGGGCATTGAACCTTTTAAAGGGAACCCCTTCTCCAGATCAAAAACAGCTCCAGGCACTACAAAAAGAGCTAGAACTGCTCGACAAAAAAAGATATTCGCTCGCTAAAAAGAGAGAAAAGACAGCAGAAGAGGAAACACCCTCTAAAAAAACACAGCTTAAAGTCACTACGCCACAATCCGCTAAAAAAACATCTGAACAAAAGTCTCCCCCCACCCCCTCACCGAAGTTGCAACAAAAAACTTCGGAGAAGCGTATAGAGAAAAAACAGGTTACAGAACAACAGACAATCTCTAAAACACCCAAAAAATTGCCGCCTTATCTAACCAAAAAGCGCCTAAAACGTGACGCTTACTATCTACGTGCTGGCTGTTTTTCCCGTCAGAACCGTGCGATCTTCTGGTTAAAAAAGATGAAAAATCTGGCAATCCCTTTCCTGGGCAAGGAGATGCGCGGTAAAAAAGGCCCAATGATCTGTCTTTTCGGCGGCCCCTTCTCCTCACTCAAAGAGAGCAAGGAGATGATCGCATTAATTCGGGAAAAAACCTCCCTGACCGATATCACCATTCGTAAACCGCGCTGATATTGATGTTGACCTCTATTCGACCCATCCTACAGAACTTCGCCCCTTCTTAATTAATAAAGAGGGGCGAGCCTTTAAAAAACATAGTCAAGCCTTTTTTGCTCAATCAACAACTTCCCCACTAAACTGGTTAACAATCTCAAGCAGTCTTGCTTTCACAATGGGCTTGGTCACATAAAGATCACAACCCGCTTTTTTTGCTTCATCAGCAACCTCCCGCATGGCATGGTCTGTCAGTGCCACAATAGGGGTTGGTATACGCTGTTCTTTCTGCTCCCAATGGCGAATCTTTCGCGTGGCTTCATAACCGTCCATTCTTGGCATCTAGATATCCATAAGAACCAGATCAAAAACGTCTGTTTTAAACTTCTCCACAGCCTCCAAACCATCTTCAGCCATAACCAGATAGTGAGGACTATTCTTAAGAAAAGCCTGTATAAACATCCGATTATCTTTGGCACCATCAACCAGAAGAATTTTAAGTGCGTCTAACTTCTTCTGTTTAAATGTTGAGACTTGCCGCTCAGAAGAAGATGGCCTCTTAACACGCGCGCTCTTTAAGGTAGACAAACTTTTTCAAAACTCATACTCGCGTTTAATCTTATTTTAGAGAACTTTCCCTGAAACCTCTGTTTCTCTCCTATTTTTAAAATTGATTATAACCATTTTCTCACATTTCCATAAAACTATTCAATAAGTATTGAATGATTTTTTATAAAAATCGTTCTACAAAAAACATTTAGAAATGAGGCACCATGATACGCATAGCCCTTGTGGGGCGACCCAATGTCGGGAAATCAACGCTCTTCAATAAACTTACACGAAGCCGAAAGGCTCTGGTGGACAATACCCCCGGTCTAACCCGCGACCGCCAGTATGGCAT
>JBQGBW010000239.1:0-3221 GCA_052043475.1 Magnetococcales bacterium HHB-1 | reverse complement strand
GATAGCTTGTCATCTCCATAAATCCACCATAGAAATGTGCGCGTATCTAACAGAAGCGCCATTATTTCCCTTCCCATAAGGCGAACTCTTCTCCGGATAGCGGATCAAAAAAACTGTCGTCTACGTGTCCTTTGTTTTTCAGAGCGCCAAAAGTTCGGTTTTTAGTTTTTTTGGGAAGGAGATGTCTTTTTTTAGATGTTATTTTTTCTTTGTTGGATGTTCCATCAGCATTTCCGCTGAAGAACTCTTCTAAAATATGATAAGAGGATCTGGCCATTGTTTAACGCTCTTGATGGCAAATTTAAATGAGTACTCCGTCTGATTATGGCATATTCTTTGTAGAAAAGCTGTTTTCTCTTCTTTTCCACCAGAGCAGAATGACGTGTTGTCCCTTTTTTTCGATAAAGATAAACGCAAACCAAGCAGCAAGGGTGACCATCATAAGATAGATAATCAAGGTGAGCGGTTCATCTTTCTCTAAAATATGGCGTTGGGTGAGCAATTTAATCAAACTTTGAAATGGAAGGTGGACAAGATAGACCGCATAGGAAATCTCTCCTAAAAAGAGGGTCACAGGATTTGCAAAAAGGCGTCTGGAGAGATGGTTCTCCTGATAGACACCATAGATAATTAACATAAAAATAAGGGGAATGATTCGATTGAGTTCGCCTTTATAGGGGAGATACATCAGCAGAGCGAAGCCCGCAATCAGAGCGATGGTGCCCATATAGGGGATACGCTTTAGAAAAGGCGTTAAGCGATAGAGCAGATAGCCGGCAAGAAACTCAGGAATGATGCGCAGAACACCACCCTCAAAGGTGATGCCGACATGAAAAAAACCAGCTAAGGTATCGTAGAGTGCCCAGAAGAGGATGACCAGAAGCAGTGGTATGAGGAGGACTTGGCGACGCAGGATATTCATGCAGAGTGGAAAAAGAAAAAGATAGGCAAACCACTCGGCACTGATTGACCAGGAGGGGGCGTTCCAGCTTGGTCCTAAGGAGAGATTCCAGCCATGAACGAGAAGAAGGTTGAGTAGGGCATGATAGCCATCGAAAAAATAGTCAGGATTGGGTTGGTAGTTGATTCTCTGCGCGATAAAAATGAGTAGAACATAGCCTAGAAGTGTCGCTAGATGCAGGGGATAGATGCGGGCCAGACGCTTGATGATAAATGTTTTATAGGCTTTTATATTCAGGCCATTTTTAAGGCGAGGTGCATAGATGAGCGAGAGGATAAAACCACTCAAAACAAAAAAGAGATCAACCCCTAAGCCACCATTTAAGACCAATGTATTTATTGCAGGATGATCAAATGTATAGAATGCACTGGCGTGGAAGAGAATGACCCAGTAAGAGGCGAAGGCGCGGATGCCGGTTAGGCTGTCAATTTTTTTTATTGGTGTGGTCATTGCGCTCTTTTTAAAGGTCCCGGCAAAAAGTTTTTTTGCCGGGAGAACGGTTTTAATCGAGAAACGTTTGTGATCGCTCTGTAATCGTCTTTTGCAGTCTTTGCATAAACTCTGTAAAAGGGAGTGTCTGCTGTCTTTTGACGCCATAGCGCCTTAAGGTGACGGTCTCATTTTGGGCTTCGCGCTCTCCAACAACCAGGATATTGGGAATTTTTGCAGTTACTGAGGTGCGTATCCGTTTATTGAGGGTTTCGCTGCTGTCATCAAACTCGGCACGGATAAAATTTTGTCGCATGGTCTCGGTAATTTTGCGACCATAGTCGGAGAAGGCATCGGTGACACTTAACACCTTCACCTGCACCGGTGCCAGCCAGGCGGGGAAGGCACCACCATAATGCTCAATTAGAAAAGCGATAAAACGTTCGTGGGTTCCTAAGGGGGCGCGGTGGATAATGTAGGGGTGATACTCCTTATTATCTGGGCCAAGGTAGGTCATGCCCAGGCGTTCAGGAACGCAGAAGTCGAGTTGGTTGGTACTGGCGGTCTCTTCACGGCCGGTGACGGAGGTGAACTGGACATCAATCTTAGGGCCGTAGAAGGCCGCTTCGCCCTTGCCTTCAACATACGGTATGCCTGAATCTTTCATTGCCTCTTCAACCAGACGCTGGGTTTTTTCCCAAGCTTCTGGATTATCGACATACTTCTCTTTTCCTTTTGGATCTTCAGGATCCCAGGTGGAGAAGCGCATAAAGTAGTTCTCCAATCCTAAGATCTTATAGACCTCTTTATGCATCTCCATCACCGCTAAGAACTCCTCTTTGATCTGTTCTTCGGTGCAGTAGATGTGGGCATCGTTCATGGTCATGGCGCGTACACGCAAGAGACCTGAGAGCGAACCAGAATCCTCAAAACGATAAACGGTACCATACTCTGCAAGACGCAGCGGCAGTTCCCGATAACTGCGACGGCGTGAAGAGAAGATGCGATGATGATGAGGGCAGTTCATCGGTTTGAGTGCATAGGACTCTTTGACTGTTTTATCCTGTGCGTCACAGTCACACGCCTCCGCCCCTCTTTCGACAATTTCCATCAGAGGATACATGTGGGCTTCGTAGTAGGGGAGGTGGCCGGTTTTATAATAGAGGCTGGTTTTTGTCAGGTGAGGGGTTGCCACGCGCTGATAGCCCGCTTTAAACTCAAGCTCCTTAGCGAGCTTTTCCAGTTCATCACGGATGACCGTACCGTGGGGAAGCCATAAAGGGAGCCCTTTACCGATCTCCTCATCAATGAGAAAAATATCCAGCTCCTTACCCAGTTTTTTATGGTCACGGGCTTGGGCTTCTTCAAAATTCCGGATATGTTGTTGCAGATCTTTGCGATTACTGAATGCCCATGCATAGATGCGGGTCATCATCACATTATCGGAGTTTCCGCGCCAGTAGGCGCCGGCGGTGGCACGTAGTTTGAAGCAGTTGGTGGGAATATGGCGGCTGTTGACGACATGAGGGCCTTCACACATATCCTCAAAAGGGCCATTCTTATAGAAAGAGAGTGAGGTGAGCCCTTTTTTATCGATCAACTCTTGGGCATACTCCTCTTTATGCGGCTCTTTCATCTGGCGAATCTTCTCTAAAGCTTCGTCTGGTGAAAGCTCAATCTGGGAGAACTCCTGGCCGCTTTGAATGATTTTTTGCATTCTTTTTTCGATTTCGGGAAAATCGTTTTCTGTTATCGGCTCAGGGAGGATAAAATCATAGTAGAAACCATCATCCACAGGGGGACCGAAGCCTAAAGTGGTTCCGGGGCGGAT
>JBQGBW010000238.1:0-3223 GCA_052043475.1 Magnetococcales bacterium HHB-1 | reverse complement strand
GATTTGTTCGCACACTCAATAACTCGTTTTCTTGTCTTAAGATGATGCTAAAGCTTGCTTCCACATTTTGGACATATGAAACCGTCTGGCCAACGCAGTTGGATAAGAAAGTCAAAACATCCATCTTCAGTCGAAAAACGAAGGCTGAAATCAAGTAAATTATCTGGAATATCCATCTCAAGCATGTTTGTTTGAGTGCAGAGAAAAAGACTTTGATAATTGTACTATAGCCTGCACCAACCGGATACCCATATAATAAGATTGGGGGAAATTAAACTGCACCGAGAGCCAAACCTTAGAGGATAACAGCGTCACGCCTGCCAGAAACCATCCACTGCGACGCTGTACCGCCATCTCATCCAAAGAGAGCATGGTGAAAGCGCCCAAGAAGGGGATAAAAAAGATCCATAAACGAGATTCTGCATTTAATCCACACCACACCATAGCGGTGGCGTAGAGCAGAACCCCCATACCAAAAAGACGCAGATTGCGACAGATTCGCGGCCAGAGAAAGAAAGCTAAGATAATCAGTGGGCCAAAGTAGATGGTATGGCTCACCGCACCAATCGCTGGAAAATGGATACTCGATAAGGCCGGATCAAGCAGAAGTACAGCCAACCAATAATCCCCATTGGGTTGTGAATAGAGACAGACCGTACGCTCATGAATGGCCATAATCACAAGAACAAGAAGAAGACGCATCCATCCTCTTCTAAAGAGAAGCAATCTCTGCCAGAGTGTATCGTAGCGACCTGATCCCATCCATCCAATATGCAACAACCTTCGCAACGCAAAAAAAAGATAACCCAAAGCCAGAACCACAGAGAGCGTTAGCGCAGGATGATAGATCCTTATGGGAGACCAACCACTCTGAAAGAAGGCGTGTGCAAAAGCTTCAGGCATCTCCTGATAAACCACCCGATAGAAAACAGCCGCCAACACCATCACAAAAAATGCAGCCCACACCCCACCCCAAGGAAAGCGCGGCCGTCTTCGCTGTCTGATGTGACAAGGAAAGAGCAACAGAAAATTTGCCGTAATGGCTAAAAAGGGCCAGACAAAACCCGCCAAGAGAATCATGAAACCCAAAAGCAGTAACCGATTACGAATATAGGCGTAAAGGATCATCATACCCAGAGCAAAGATGGTTGCATCCGAGGAGACCGGATTAAAAAAGGGCATCTCTAAAAGGGCATAACTCCCAAACATCAGGACAAAGCCTAACCAGCGCATTAAGCGAGATAGATGAAAACAGGATGCAATTCTGCTCCAGAACCAAACCGCAATGAGGATCATAAACAGATTGTAACCCTGAAACAGTTTTAAAAATGTGGCGTTTCCTGGCCATTCTGGAAAAATATTCACAAGATAATGAAGCAGTGAAAAGGGAAGAACCCTTTGAAAATAATAGGGATTTAGTTGCTCTAGAATCTGAGGGAAATGTTGCACAATCTCAACATAGCGATGGCCATCAAAACCAAACCCTTCTCCCTTGGGGATCACATCACTAAATACAATCTGTACCAAACCTGTTGCAAGCAATACAAGAAACATCGTCCATGTCGTTCTATTCTCCTCGCCCATCCAGACTCTTGAAGCGGTATTACCAATAATCTCCAAAGACCTTGAGCCAATAACCATTTGATATTCCTCGATACAGTAAAACAAAAAACGCCTAGTGCAAAAAATATTGCACTTGAAAATTTAGAACGGTACAAAAAATGCTTTTACTAAAATAGAGCCATTCACATACACTCCAACAAAAGAGACACCTTAAATAAAAAGGATACATAAATGAAACATATCTATCCTATAAAGAGAAACAAACCGTCAACGTTCTAGAAAATAAAAATCACAGATACCACACCAAACCTGGAACAAGACGATAAAATCAAAATCTAAAAGATTAATCACTTTTTCAAATTAAACATAATCTAAAGGCGATCTTGATCGTCCTACAATATAAAGATTACTGACAATCCTTAGGATTAAGGAGTAGGATCATGAAACCCTCCACAAAACTTATCTCCTCCGCCCTCTTCTCATGCATGATTTTCCTACCTGCACTGGTTCACGCCATATCCAGCCAATATACAGGCTCTCCACTCTATAAGGCTGCACTGCGTGGTGATAATGCTAAAGTGCAACGTATGATCAATCAAGGTGTAGACATCAATATCAGCAACGGTTATGTGGGTACACCACTCTATATTGCCGCATTTATGGGACATCATCGCACCGTGCATCTTCTTTTAGAGAATGGTGCCGATGTCGATGCCCACAACAGCTACCGTCCTGAAAAAGAGGGCCAGGCCGCTTTTGGTACACCACTCTATGTGGCGGCACGCAGTGGTCATCAAAATATTGTCAAGCTGCTGCTTGATTATGGTGCCAATCCCAACCTCTCGGTTAAAAATGGTATCACACCACTCTATATCTCCTCCTGGTTGGGCTACCATGATATCGCTGATCTGCTGATTCGTCGTGGCGCGGGTATACAGAATAAAAATAAATTTGGCCGCACCCTGCTTGGTCAGGCTGCTTTTATGGGCCATAATAAAATTGTCCGCCTGCTTCTGCAACATGGTGCCGATATCTATGCAAAAGATAAATACGGCAAAACCGCAACCTACTGGGCTAATCGTGGCGGCCACACCCGTATCGCTTATCTGCTCTCCAATCCTCAATCTTTGCAGGTTCGCACGGTTGCCAAAAAAGATCCTCTACAACTCAACCCAAGAAACTACTACTAGAACCCCCATTAAGGCATCTTAGTTAAACGGGAAAGAAGGTTCGTGAAGTTCTGTCTGTCGAAGATCGGAGGGTAACAGATCCGGCGCCAACAGACAGAGGCCACGAACTTTTTTTCATGCGATGAAGCTTCCGTTGAAACTTCTGTTAAAACTTCTGGATTCATCCAAGGCCCAGAAACCATATCCTTATACTGGATCACCATACCTGGCTGACGCCACAGCCAAGCTGTTTGAATCACATCCACATCAGATATCTTTCTTTGTAATGTCATCTTACCCCCGCGCTCCGATTTAAAATCATCGGCAAGAAAAAAGAGCGGGGAATCCGAACGCAGAAAATGCGATGTGACACGCTTGAGCATCTGCTTTAAAGCATCCACCTCAGACATCTTTACGGTATCATCCTGTTCTAAGAGCGCAAGAAAACGATAAAAAACATATTTGATCAACCCCTGATTCTGCCGGTCAAA
>JBQGBW010000237.1:0-3233 GCA_052043475.1 Magnetococcales bacterium HHB-1 | reverse complement strand
GCAATCCATCGGGGAGGCTGTGAAGAGCGGGGAACTGGATCCTGCTGATATTGATGAGAAAACCATCTCTGATCATCTCTACACTGCCGACATGATCGATCCTGCTCTCATAGACGATAAATGGTGTCAAGGCCTGTCCAGAGTGGATCTCCAGCGCTTCCTCGATATCATCCTTCTTGATCTTTTTATTCCCCTCCAGGACAATTCTATCCAGACGGGGGTATTCATCAACCGTGATGATGAGAAAGGCACCTGCAGGTCCTTCACGATCGATCAGAACCTTCACATCTGAGAAAAGTCCAAGACTCCATAGTTGACGGACTGCTTCGGCAAAGTCCTCTTGCGTGGCTTCCATCCCCTCAGTCAGACCTGATACCGTGATGACAACCTCGGGTGTGGCCGTCTTGGTACCGATCACATCGATACTGGCGATTTTGATGGATGTTGGCTGCTGCCCCATCAGTGAACCGATGAGTAATAGTGTTCCCGCTAATAAGATGGTAAATTTTTTCATACAGGTGCGAACGTTCTAAGCTTTGATTTGTTCACTAACTTGACCATATCTTCTTTCTCTTTTTTGATAATCGAGAATGGCCTCCAGAAAATCCTTCTCACTGAAGGCTGGCCAATAGACAGGGGTTACGAATATTTCAGTGTAGGCGAGCTGCCATAGCAGGAAATTGCTGAGCCTGAATTCACCACTGGTCCGGATCATGAGATCAGGATCGATCATGTCGGCAGTGTAGAGATGATCAGAGATGGTTTTCTCATCAATATCAGCAGGATCCAGTTCCCCGCTCTTCACAGCCTCCCCGATGGATTGCACAGCATGCAGGATCTCCTGCCTGCCACCATAGTTGAGGGCTAGATTCAGGTTGAGACCGGTGTTCTTGGAAGTTCTTTCGATTCCTGCCAACATGGCGTCCCGTGTTCCGGCAGGCATGGCTTGCAGATCACCAACCACGGTCAGTCTCACATTATTCCTATCCAGGTCATCCACTTCCTTACTGATGGTTTCCAACAGCAGATTCATGAGCGCGGAGACCTCCAGCCGAGGTCGTTTCCAGTTCTCACTGGAAAAGGTATACAGGGTCAGGGCCTCCAGCTCAAGTTCACCAGCAAGCTCAGTGATCTTTCGGACCGTCTTGATCCCGGCTTTATGACCGAATATGCGAGGTTGGGACTTTGATTTCGCCCAGCGTCCATTACCGTCCATGATAATGGCTACATGTCTGGGCAATCCCCCTCCGGACAGCACCTGTTTCTTTAAGTTTTCTATATCTACCGTCATCAATTCCTTAAACCATACCCAGGGTTACCCGACCGGCTTCACTGATGCGATCCGGTGTCCAACGTGGTTCCCAGACGATCTTGACCTGGGCTTGCCTCACCCCTTCCAATGCTTCAACCGCATCTTTTACGTTCTGCGTGATCGCGGAGTGCATGGGACAGCCAACCGCCGTCAGGGTCATTTCAATCGCAATGTCCCGGTCATTGATCTCGATCTCATAGATCAGCCCGAGGTCTACCAGATTGACTGGTATTTCAGGGTCATAGACCTTTTTCAGTGCTTCGAGAATATCTGATTTTGAGGCCATAAGTCAATTATTTTGCTAAATTTACTACTTTTTCAGCTACTTGACGGAAGATATTTGCTCCTTCAGATTCCGGAAGGAAAAGCACCAGAGGTTCACCGGCTTCTCCGGCCTTCATGATCTCCTCGTTCAGGGGGATCTGACCCAGAAGGGGTACTTCCAGTCTCTCGCTCTCCTTGTTGCCGCCACCGGTGGAAAAGATCTGGGATCGGTGTCCGCACTCTGAGCAAATGTGGTAAGACATGTTCTCCACAATACCCAGAACGGGTGTGTTCACCTTGCCGAACATATTGGCGCCACGCTCTACATCCTTCAATGCCAGGTCCTGTGGTGTTGTGACGATAACGGCTCCGGTCAGGGCGATCTGCTGTACCAGGGTCAGCTGAACATCTCCTGTCCCAGGTGGCAGATCCAGGATCAGGTAGTCAAGTTCGCCCCATTCCACATCAAATAGGAACTGTGAGACCATCTTGGTCACCATGGCACCTCGCCAGATGACAGGTGAACTGTCATTGAGCAGAAATCCCAGCGACATGAGCGACATGTCATGTTTCGAGATGGGCTGTAATTTATTTCCGGGCAGCACCTTGGGTGTTTCATGAACTCCCATCGTGATGGGTAAGCTCGGTCCGTATACATCCAGGTCGAGGATGCCAACAGTATGTCCCTGCTTTCGAATAGCTGCAGCCAGGTTAGAGGCCACAGTGGATTTACCCACACCTCCTTTGCCACTGGCAACCGCAATGGTGTGCTTTACCCCAGGTATTGACGGAGGTGCTGTACTCTCTTCATCACTTTTTTGCTGAACTGGTGCCTGAACAACCTCAATGTTGATCTTCTCGTATCCTCCATCCCGGAGAACCTTCTCGATCTGAGAGAGGATCTGCTGTCTGACCTCCTCTTTCTCAGAGGTAAATTTCACACCCAATTCAACAGCTTTGTCTGTTTCCTGCACGTTCTGGATCAGACCAAACGATACCACATCCCGGCTGAATCCGGGGTACTTTACCTGTTCCAGAAGTGACTTTAATTTATCTTGGCTCATAGAGAATTATATCCTGTATCTTTCATAGCCTGCTAATATAGTTTTCATTTTTCTCAATGCAGGAAAAATGATGCTGAGAGGGGAATTTTCATGGGTTTGGTGGGATGTAAGCTCGGCATGCTCATGTTTTCCAGCACAAGCTTTGCCAATAAGAAAAAGGTCTCCCGAAGGAGACCTTTACTAGAACCTGAGATTCTAAACTCTGCTGATATTCAGATCAGGCAGTCAGTTTCTCATAGCGAGCCATGAGAACTTCCTGTGATTCCTCAATACCTAATGGAATACAATCTACCGGACAAACCTCAACACACTGTGATTCGTCAAAATGACCTACACACTCTGTACAGAGCTCAGGGTCGATTTCATAGTACTCATCACCCTCAGAAATAGCTTCATTCGGGCATTCGGGTTCGCAGGCACCGCAGTTGATACACTCATCAGTAATCGTTAGAGACATGAATCCTCCTGTGATTTTCTATCTCAAATAGTTATTCAATCCTGTAGAGACCTACCTTTAATTTCAGTCCTCCTCCCCACAGGAAATTGCGCAACGGTCATTCAATGAACGTGCAAATATGAAGGACGAGCGCATA
>JBQGBW010000236.1:0-3275 GCA_052043475.1 Magnetococcales bacterium HHB-1 | reverse complement strand
GGTAAAATCAGGCAGAGTTTTGAGTCAAAAAGTGTCAGTGGTGTATAGAAGAGTCCCCAGGATTGGCTGATATCAAAATCAAATTGATACTGTTCTTCTGTTAATGTGGTGTCGATCCGTTTTTGTGAACGCAGTGCGGCTTGGGCTTCATTCAGATTGTTGAGTACCAGCGCATCTGTTGTGGTTAACATAAAGGCGGCCTGTTCAATCTTTTGCATCTGTGTGGCGGGTGGCTGATTTAACCAGCGTCCAAAGATGGTTAAACGTTGTTTATCTGATTGAAGTTGCTCTTGCAGGAAGAGCAGCACCGCCCACTGTGCGCCAATTTTTTTCAGTGTGATTAAGTGCGCTTTTTGGGGGAGTTTCTGTTGGATCTTTTTAAGATATTCTGGGGTGAGGAAATCGCCTTTGCTTTGTAACTGAGCGATTGATTCTGGAAAAATATGTTGTGGTTTTTGGTGGGTATCGGTCACCACCAACAGATCGATTGGCCAGAGCGGAAAAATCTCTTTGAGTTTCTGCCAATCTTTTTTAGAGATCGGTAAGCCCCGAAGGAATACCTGGCCATCCTGCGTGATCTGTTCGGTGACTTTTTTGCTATCGAGCCATGAGTGTTTAAATTCAATGAGCGGATCGGCCTGTTTTTGGATGAGTGTATGGATATCCTTGGTGAGTTTAAGGTTCTCCTCAACAACCTCCTGGCGGATATGATCTTCCAGAATCGAGTAGTTGATAAAAAATCCAATGGCCAATGTGATCGAGATACCACAGAGAAGAAGTGCAACTGAAGGATAGATCAAACTGCGATTTTGCCAAAACATAATAGACCACCTTGACCCAAAGATCGATTGGGCTACGCTTTAGTTTTCTGTGTTTGGGGAGGGGATAACCAGGTTCAGTCCAAGCATTTTCCAGCCCTGAATGCCGCCCCGATACCATTTTAATTTATCCACAGGATAGCCTAAGAGTTGTAGTGAGCGGATGCTGGTAACGGACTGGCCGCACCAGTTGCCATTGCAGTAGAAGATTAAGGTTTTAGCTCCTTCAAAGTTGAGCAGGTTGCCACTTTGACTGACGCCAAACTCCATCTCTAGAATATCCATCAGCACTTCTTGGCTGGTATGGCCAAAATGGAGTTTTGTCCATGGGATAGATATTGCGCCGGGGATAATGCCGCTGCCTAACCAGTTTGGTGTCCGTGAGTCAACGAGAACCACAGATGCATCGCCATCCGCAATTTTTTTAATATATTTAATCAGTTCTAATTCACCGACTGTCTCAACGCCTGGATGTAGCTTCATGGGTTGAATACAGTAGGGCGGGCAGGGCCGTGATGTGTAGGCGAAATCAAAATCGAGTGTATTATCCGTATCCTGATTACGCATCAGGCGGACATCCTCCCCCTCATGAATTTTAGGAAGATCAACAAAGGGCAGGTTGGGGCGGATTTTAACGGGAAATTTATCTTCACTGCCCTCTTCAGCATACACCCAGAATGTCTGCATTCCAAGAATGCTGAATAGAAACAGAGCGGATCGGATCATTTGGACCATGTTCAACGTTGTTTTTCAACTCTGGAGGGGCGGGGTTGGATAACCAGATTATCAAGCGTTGATCGATGATAACTGCTTTTAATAAGAGCACTTTTTGGACTGTTGTGGTGTAAGAATAATCAGACATCCAGGTGAACATTTAATGAAAAAAAAAGAATATTTAGCTAAGATTATTCTATCATCAAAGTTAAAGCATCACAAAATTTTTTATTAATAAAAGATCGATTCAAAAAACAGTTCTGTTTCTAAAGCGGTTCAATTATCATGGTGATCATCCCAGAAAAACAGATGAACTTATATTGTAATATATATCTAAAAACAGAAGCGATTCTATGCTTTTATAAAATAGAAGGATTTTTATGATGCATTCAAAAACAGATTCAAATAAGAATCAATTGATCTATCGTACGCTGACCGCTGCGCATCATGATCAGTGGTCCTCAGAGGCTGTCGCGTTGGCGCGCTCATGTCAGAATGATCCACGACTCAATCAACATCGCGATGCCTTCTATGGAAAACATATTCCACCAAAAGGGATCAGTTTTGGGGTTTATGTCGAGGAGCGTTTAGTGGGATTAGGGTTGTTTGGCTTTGCCTCTCTGATGCACCCTGAAGTGATCCCCTATATGGCGCACTACAACGATCCACCAGAGCGGTTTGGTTATTTTTCTCATCTGCTGGTTGCTGCTGCGTGGCGACGGCAGGGGATAGGACAGCAGTTGGTACGTAAAAGATTACACTATGCGCAATCGCATGGTATCCGTCACCTGTTTGTTATTCTCCACCCCCAGAATCAAGGTTCTATGGCGCTGCTGAAACAGAATGGCTTTCATGAAATTGATCGTAAAATTTTTCAGGATAAGCAGCGCCTGCGTGCGGTGATGTATCGCGCTTTGATCGAAGCGTGATCCTCTATACAATGAAGCTCTAAGGAGAGAAACTTCCCTTAAAAAAAGGTTCATCTTCCTTGGAAGCGGGTTCTAGCTCATTAAACCAGGTGGCTGAAGGATTAAAAGGGGCGAAGAAGGGCGTTCGAATCAGACGCGGATCACGGGCTTGAAGATACTCCATGATAAACAGATCTGGTCTGTTTTTATGCTTGCGAATGCCAAGCAGATGAACTTTTCCATGCTGGGTGGACATCACCGGACCGCGTACAGTCTTGGCTAACCCGCCTATTGATTGAAAAGTTTTCTGTATCAGATGCACGGCACGGGCTAAGGATAATCGGAACCCTGGCTCTGGTCCTGTATTGCGGGGAATAAAAATATAGTAGGGTATGCTACCAAGCTGCACAATTTGTTGCAACAAAGCTTGTAAAACAGAGGCTTGATCATTGATACCCGCCAGAAGGGGCGTTTGGGTACGAATGGTAATGCCGATCTGTCGTAAAAGATGGATCGCCTGCTGACTTTTCGCGGATAGCTCTTGGGGGTGATTGATATTCACCATGAGTGCGAGCTGTTTTCCCTGCGCCATAATCGTCTTAAACAGTGTAAGGAGGGGGGCTGCGGTGTGATTAAGAAAACAGTCGGGATGATAACTTAATGCTTTGGTTCCAATGCGAAAGTTTTTGATGTGCACCAGCTTTAACAGAGGGGTGATATAAGCAGAGAGCGTGGCTGCATCCATAATCAGTGGATCGCCTCCTGTGAAGACCAGATCGGTCACCTGGGGTTGCGTCTTTAGATAACGCTGTAGGCGGGGGAGGTTGTCCAGGGT
>JBQGBW010000235.1:0-3288 GCA_052043475.1 Magnetococcales bacterium HHB-1 | reverse complement strand
ATTGTCACCAATCATCATGTGGTTGAGAATGCAGGCAAGATCAAGGTTCGTCTTTGGGATGAGCGGGAGTTACAGGCGAAGGTTGTCGGGGTTGATGAGAAGACCGATCTGGCATTGATTCGGGTTCATGCGGGAAAAGCTCTACCGGCAGCCACTTTTGGTGATTCCGATAAGGTTGAGGTCGGTTCCTGGGCCATTGCCATTGGGAATCCTTTTGGTTTTTCGGCAACGGTGACGGCGGGGATTATTTCGGCCAAGGAGAGGGTTATCGGTTCAGGACCTTATGATAATTTTCTGCAAACCGATGCGGCCATCAATCCGGGGAATTCAGGCGGGCCTCTTTTTAATTTGGAAGGGGAGGTTATTGGCATCAATGCCGCTATTATTTCCAGGACTGGTGGAAGTTTGGGGATTGGCTTTGCTATTCCCATCAATATGGCTCAGGGGATTGTCAAGCAGCTGAAGACCCATGGAAAGGTGACTCGTGGATGGCTTGGGGTTCGCATTCAGACAGTGACCGACGAGTTGGCTCAGGCTTTGGGATTGGGTCAGAAGAGGGGGGCCTTGGTTGCCAGTGTTGAGAAGGGATCTCCGGCTGAGAGGGCGGGGGTTCAATCGGGGGATGTGATTGTTCGTTTTGATGGCAAGGATATTGATCGCATGAACCGTCTGCCGGCGATTGTTGCGGCCACCCCGAAAAGCAAACGGATTGCGATGGAGGTGTTAAGGAAGGGGCAGATCAAACATCTATCGGTTGTCATTGCCAGCATGAAGGATGATCAGGAGGGGGAGAAGAGGGTTGTTCAGGCTGAGGAGAGTTCGGATCAGGTTGAGCAGGTTTTTGGCATGTCCTTATCAGCGTTGACTCCTTCCTTGCGTGAACGCTTGCGTCTTCCTTCGGATGTGGATGGGGTTTTGGTGACGGATGTTGATGCCAATGGACCGGCCAAAGCGGCGGGATTGCGTCGTCGGGATGTGATTCAGGAGATCAATCAGGTTCAGATGCGCTCTCCGGCTGATTTGAAGCGGGTTTTGAAGAGTAAAAAGAGGGGTAAGAACCTTTTGGTATTGATTCTTCGGGATGGGGATCCGCTCTATCTGGCTTTTAAGCTGGATGGCAAATAGAGAACAGAGGAGCCACTGTTTTTTCATCTTATGGTTGCTAAGGCGTGGTTGATGCGATACAATCCGCCGGTTTCCAGGTATTGGAAGGTGGCTCTTCCGCTTAGAGTTATTGAAACGATGGAGTCTGTATAAGCAGATTTTCCCTTTATAAACCGTTATCTCAATGTTTTGTGATACGAGAAGTATCTGAGGAGAAGATATCCGTGAGGGTTGATGTTTACGACAACAATGTGGATCAGGCGATTCGCGTTCTGAAAAAGAAAATGAACCGGGAAGGGATGTTCCGGGAGATGAAAAAACGTAAATTCTTTGAGAAGCCCTCGGAACGGAGACGGCGGAAAAAGGCTGAGGCTGTGCGTCGTTTGCGTAAAAAGTTGCGTCGAGCCACGATTGCCGGTTTGGGTTAACTCTCCTCACCGTTTTCGTCAGGCACGAAAAAAGCCCCTATCCTGAAGTGCTGTTTTGGGATGGGGGCTTTTTTTTGGTTTGGTAATGGAAGGGGTGACTCATCATTTTTCATAAGTCACCCGCCATCAATCTCTATTCCGCATCCCCCGTGGTTTTGAAGGAGAACATTCCCGGAGTCTCCTGAATCACATTGTTGGGGACTTCCGGGGGAGGAGGGGGTGGCTCTTCCTTTTTCTCCTCTTTTTGGACCTTTGCAGGGGCTTCCGGGCTTACTGATGGCGGAGGATCGGCCGATGGAGGAGGCGTTGTGGTCTCCTCACCCTTTTCGACAGCAACGGTAGCTGTTTCCGTCGCTGAGAAGGGTGAACGGCTTACCGAATCACTCTTTTTCACGGAAGGCTGAGGCTCCTTGGTGCTTGTTGATTGAGTCTCATCGTTTTTCTCTTCAGAGGTTGCGGTTTGAGGAGTGGCTGACTCCTTGGGGGAACGATCCCGTCTTGATCGCCGTCTTCTGCGTCTTCTACGCCGACTTTTTGCCGAAACATTCTCATCGGTGGAAACCTGTTCATTGGAAGGGGATAATTCAGCCTTTTCCTCTTTTTCATCCCCCTCTTTCGGAGTCTCATCACTTTTCCCCGCGACTCCGTTTTCCGCCGAAGGAAGAACATAGAGTCCAGGAACAGCCGTTTGGGTAGCTTCGGAGATTTCAGTCAGGGACTCCTCTTGTTTTGAGGTCTGCTGTTGTGAAGCCCCCTTATTTCCCATATTCCGATTGCCGGTTCTTCTTCTGCGGCGACGTCGGCGGCTACGAGGACGCTTTTCTCCACCCTCTGTTACGGCTGTCTCCGAAGACTTTTCCTCATCCCTGGTCTGTTTTGATGGTTGCTGGGGCTGACTTTTTTTGTTTTTCCCATCACCCTCGCCTTGGTTTGAGGATTTTTTCTCATTCTGAATGCTCTGTTTGGCCTGTTCATCCTTCTTTGAAAAACCGCTTCTTTTGTTATGATGGCTTCGGGTGAATCGTTCAGGAACAAAATCAGGGGTTTGCAGGGATGAATCGGCATGAATCAAAATTTCAACATCATGATTTCGTTGAAGATGGATAAGCTGATCCCGTTTGTTATTCAGAATATAGTTGGCCACATCAATGGGAGCGCGGTAGATCAGTTTATTGAATTTACCGGAAACCACCTCCTCTTCGATGACCCGAAACATATGGATGGCTGTGGAGGGGACTGAACGAATGGTCCCCAATCCGGCACAACGGGGGCAATCTTCCCGATTGGTCTCACTAAAGGTTGGTTTCAGTCGTTGCCGGGAGAGTTCCAGAAGCCCAAATTGTGAGATTGATCCCACCTGAATCTTGGCCCGATCCAGTTTAAGGGCTTCCTTGAATTTTTTCTCAACTTCATAGTTATGTTTCTTCTCTTCCATATCAATGAAGTCAATAACGATCAATCCGCCAAGATCACGAAGCCGCATCTGCCGGGCGATCTCCTCAGCCGAAATAATCCCCGCCGTCACCGTTGCCGAAAAACCAAAAGGATTCCCAATGGCAATGGCCCAGGAACCGACCTCAACCTTATCGGAATCACCAAAAGTGGCTGCCGGTAGAGCTTTTCCCGCATGAACCCGAATCAATGCCAGATCGGTCTTCTCATCAACCCCGACAACCTTCGCCTGTAACTCCCGCTCATCCCAAAGACGAACCTTGATCTTGCCTGCATTCTCAACCACATGATGATTGGTGACAAT
>JBQGBW010000234.1:0-3293 GCA_052043475.1 Magnetococcales bacterium HHB-1 | reverse complement strand
AGACGATCACTGAAGTGCTCCAGAACACTGGTTTTATTATTGTGTCGATTTTTGGACTTATAATCGCAACTTGGCGAGCGATATCTGCTAGCAATCAGGCTGATGCGGCCAACAAACACGCAGGAGTAGCCAACGAACAAGCTAAAGCGGCTATCAAGCAAGCCAAAGCAGCTGTCGACCAAGCTAGGGTTGCCGAAAAAGGCCATATGACCGACCGTTTTGCCAAGGCGGTTGAATTGCTGGGCCACAAAGAGGAGTCCATCCGCCTGGGTGGAGCTTTTGCCTTGAATAAAGTTGCCGAGGAAGATCCGAAAATATACGGGGATATTGCCGACGAATTGATACCTCTTCTGATCAAAGAGCAAACCCAACAATTGCATCCTTCCTCTATAATGAGTGAAGAGAAATTTGGGGAGCCTGAAGTTAAGCAACAAGTTCAGCCATCGGAGACCGTCCCGTCCAACAAAGAGACAAAAGAGCCTACCATCGAGGAGGTGGCGGTCCCAGAGGAAAAACCCCTCGAAGAAAAGACCAGCTCTAAATCTGGTAAAGATGTCCATGCCTTGGTTAAAATGGCTATCCAACGGCAGAAGCCCGGCAAACCTGTGGAATTCCCAAATGCCAACCTCAGAGGAATCAATCTCCAAGGGGCCAATCTCCGTGGCGCTAAGCTCCAAAAGGCCAATCTCAGAGAAGCCAATCTTCAAGGAGCTATTCTCGATAACGCCATTCTTCGGCAAGCCTATCTCCATGAAACCAACTTTGAGGGGGCAAATCTCCAGGAGGCCGATCTTCAGATGGCCGACATCTATAGAGCCAACCTTGAGGGGGCAAATCTTAAGGGTGCCAAACTCCAGAGCGCCTATGTTATGAAGGTCAAACTTATTGGGTCCAATCTCCAGGGGGCCAATCTCCGGAAGGCCAGTCTACAGGACTCCGACCTCTATAGAGCTAACCTCCAGGGGGCCAGTCTCCAAGGAGCCAGACTTCAAATGGTTAAACTCCCGCAGGCCAATCTCAAGGAGGCCAATCTCAAGAAGGCCAGTCTCTATAGAGCCTATCTCCATGGGGCCGATCTCGAGAGGGCAGTTATCGAGAATACCAATATCAGTGGAGCCGATTTCGAAGAGGCAAAAAACATAACCCGAGAACAAATCCTGAGTGCTTACGCCGATCCAGAAAATCCACCCATTAATCTGCCCGATGGATTCAAAATGCCGCCTCCTTATCCGGAAGAAGAATAGCCTTTTGGTATTCACATTCTGTTTCTGGCTATGTTGATGTATATGGCTCAAAGAAAGTCCCTAACCCTAGTCGTCGAACCCGAGAATTTGATCATTCGCCGCTTTGGCTTGGCTACCGATACCGTGATCCGGCATCGCCTAGGGTGGTGTTTCGCCACATCATCGATAGGGGGAGGCGTATCGCACCCTCCTCTGCAATATGCCGCCCATCTGATGGACACCATAGACCGGATGGGGTAGCGATTCACGACGCCATAGGGAATCGTGAAACGCTACCCCCTTTGCAACCGGAACCGCAGCTCCTCCCCACCTATCAGACCAATAACCCGGCGGGCGACGATCTTTTCAACCAAAGCTCTGATTTGGTCCGGCTACTCGTAGCGCCGTACATATCCCGAGAAATGATTCTTCACCCTGGCTGGAGCACATGAACCAGTCAATGGCGTTATCCCGCATTTTCCGCCAGGGGTGCCTGAGGTCGGCAATGGCCTTCTTGATGACGTTCTGTAACTCCTGACGGTCGGTATCTGTCATGCTGCCAGCCTCCAAGGTGACGCTGTAAGGTTGTCTCCAGAAGCAGATGACTATCAAAGACAAGTGATTCATAATATGCGCGACATGATCAAACTTTGTTGGTGGTCCAAAAAAAGTTAGTTCAATTTAACAATTCGCTTGAGGAAAGAAATGAACTCATATACAACGCGGTCAATTTTTTTAATCGCTTCTTTTATTGTATTGATGATTATTCTGTCGGCAACACTCTCTGATGGCATTTTAAAGGATCTTTCTCCTTTTGCTTTGATGACTATCTTGTTGGGATTTTTGCTCAATCTGCAACGAGACAGTATCAACCAACAGTATAAGCAGGATCTTCATGAGGTGCAGCAAGAATTCAATGTACGCCTCCAGCGTATGCAGCACACATTCAGCCTGGGAGCTACATCCCATATGTCAAATGTTGCTTTTGACAAACATACCGCATTCTGTGAAGAATACATGGATGAGATAGACAAGATGGTGGTTACGTTATTACGCAATGGTCCGTGCGAAGAGGCGCTCAGCCATGCTGGAAACCTATACGGAATTCGAGATAAACATTCAGCTTGGATTCCAGAGGATATTGCAAACCAGTTGGAGCCACTCGAACAAACACTGAGGGACATTGGAGCGAAGCAAGGTTATTTAAACGCTACAATAAACGAGACAAATGGTGCCCGCGATGCCGCCAGATCAAAAAATATTGGTGAAGTATATCGTGATTTCCGCGAATTATTACGATTGCAAGACTCAGAAGGCGAGTTTGACGAATCCAAGTCAAAAGAAGCTTACAAGAAAAAAATCCGCAGCATACTGGGTATAGAGGATTTGTTTGTGATACGAAAAGCTCTGATCAAAGATGCTCGCGACCAGGTTGATAGCAAACAAATTGACCTGGAGGGACATGTTTAAACAACCCTGGATCATCTTTTTCCTATGGGCGGGGTATCAAAGAATTTTGTTGGTATATCTGATGGTATATTATTTATTCGAGAAAATATTTTCTCATATATACAGCATGTTACACATACAGTTCGATAGCTGGTGGGCCCACCATTTACACTATGTAGTTGTTTTCTCAAGAAAAAGGCCATCCGGAAGGGTGGCTTTTTTTGTTTAAAATTGTCCAATGTTTCCAATGGTTACGGAGAATGGTTTTTGAAAAATATGGGCTGTCCCTACCGCAAAGTCCATCCGAGGCAAATTTGGGAACATTTCCCCCTTATCAGCGGGATCAGTTTTAAGTGATTTTTTTTAATGTTAAACCGCACCCAGCTTGAAATTCGTAGTTTACGTTAATCATTAGTGCTATCCTTCAACATATTGCAATTTCTACAAAAAGGTGCGTTATGTTGAAAGTCAATCATGCTCATTGGAATCAGACGCCAGAAGACCTTCGAATCTTATCCCTGGACTCCGATCATCCTCGCACACGCGAGCGGTTTCTTGCACTTTATGAAATCGCTATCGGCAGCTATCCAACCAAAATAGCACGAGAGTCCAAACGGCATT
>JBQGBW010000233.1:0-3354 GCA_052043475.1 Magnetococcales bacterium HHB-1 | reverse complement strand
TATTCGGTTACGGTTGAATCGGGAGGCGACCCGTTCGGTTGTTCTTCGGGATATGAACTGGTTGCTGAGACAGGGTCGATTAAATCCCAATGCCATGCTTTTCTTCTACTATTCGGGGCATGGCATCTTCTGGAAAACAGCCCCTGATGCCCCGGCTGAGGCGTTTCTGTTACCGGTCAATTTCAATCCCAAAAAAGCGGAACCAAGGGAGATGATTCCATTGGCTTGGTTCCGTGAGGCTTTGGATGCTCTTCTCAACCTGACCTGTTGATTGAACCTTTAAAGAACGAGCCTTGAAGGTAAATTCAGGATCATTGAAAACCATGCGCCGAAACATATGACCCACCCCGGATATCTTCCCCTCCCGGGTAACCAAAACAATCCGCTTATCCGGTCCGCCCAAAGCCTTCCAGGAGAGAATCCGACCTTCAAAAATAGCCTTCAGATCCTCCATGGAAATATTCATCAAACGATTGCTGGTATGGGTGATCACCACCAAAGCATCCCAAGCGACATGAACCAGCCGAGCGGATCTCTCCTCCAAAACAGCCCCACCGTTGCCATCAGAGAGACGATCCCGACAACTGCCCCCCAAGGGAAAACTCTTGGCGGCCACCGCCCGAATGCCACGGGTCGCCCCCCCTCCAAACAGTTGCGTCCGTATACCGGTTTTCTTCTCAAAAGCCTGGGCAACCTCCGACATAAAGGCCTTTTTGGTGATTCCACAGCCGACCCAATTTAAGGTTTCATCCCCCCAAACCCTCAAAGGGAAAAACAGTAAAACAAACGTGGAAAAAAGCCCAATACAGAGATGAATCCTCCTACGCCCATTGACCCTCATCTTCCCACCCTCAATTCATTCTCCCATTAACATAAAATGCGCAACTCTATCACTAAATATCATTGATATGCAACCTTTTCCAACTCTTTAACCCCATTCCAAGCCATTAACATCACCTTGATCATTCACAATGAAAGATTGATAAAAATCCCTCCTATTTTCCTTTTCAAATCCTATAATAATATATGTTATATTATATGCCTGAGAGCTTCTTCCCGTTTTCTTCTCCTTCCCTTTTCCCATCAGATTTTGTTGATCCTATTTGGCCAAAACAAATTTCTTCTTTCCCTTTTTGTAAATGGAGAGCTGGCCCTCAACGATATCAAAATACCAACCATGAATTTTCAACTCCTTCCTCTCCACCCGTTCCCGAATCCATGGATAGGTCATCAGATTTTCCATCGAAAGAAGAATTGATCCCTGTTCACAGGCCCGCTGTTTCTGCGCTTGGCTTAAAGAGTCCCCCTCCGCCAGAACAGCTCCCTTGGCCTTAACCGCCATAGCCGTCCATGAGGAGATAAAATCATCCCCGGCTATCTCCTCGGCCTCATCCCTCTCCAATAAGGTCCGAATACCGGCACACTGGGCATGGCCACAAACAACAATGTTCGATACCCCCAAATGACAAACCGCAAACTCCAAGGCTGCACCAGCCCCGTTCCTTGTTCCCTCTTCATAGATCGGAACCAGATTGGCCACATTGCGAATTGAAAAGATATCCCCCGGTTCCGCCTGAAAAACTAGGGCAGGATCCACCCGTGAATCGGAACAGGCAACCATGGCCACACGAGGCTTCTGACCCAAAGTGACCAACGTGCGGTAAAGATGGGGATCCTTCTCAAAAAAGTTATTTTTGAACAATGAGAAGCCACTGATTAACTCTTTTATGGATTTCACACCGAAGAGCTCCTCTCAAGAAGAGTAAGGAATCAATAAGGTTGGCAAGGAGAGGCGGGTTTTCCCCATCAGTTTTTCAGCAGATCCCGCAAAATATCCTTGGGTTGCAACACCTGTTTCGGAGCCTGATCACGAACACGGGCCACACGGAAACCGATCTCATCCTCCCGATCACCAAAGAAGGAGAATCCCCGATTGCCACAACGAACCTGATGATCCAAGGAGTTCCAACCACCCCCCCGAATCGCCCGATAATTGGAACCCAAGCCACCGGTTAACGTGTGAGGATTAACACGCTTATGACGTTTATAGGCATCCCCCTGATAAACATCCATGGTCCATTCCCAAAGATTACCGCTCATATCCAACAGACCCAAACGGTTGGGACTCTTGAAACCGGTTGCCTGAGCCGCCAGTCCTCCACTGTTTACCCGATACCAAGCCGTCTGACCCGCTGCCAACCCCCCACTGTATCGAACATTCTTACCCCCATTCCGGCAGGCATACTCCCACTCGGCTTCCGTTGGTAACCGAAAAAGCCAACCATCTTTCGGATAGCGGGCATTCAAACGGGTTACAAAGGTATTGGCATCATCCCAGGAGACCCGATCAACCGGATAATCATTTCCCTTCCGATTGCGACTGGGATTGTTACGCATGATGGTCCACCACTCCCCCTGAGTCGTCTCCCGCTGGGCCAACCAATAACCCCCCAAACAGGCCTCATGCAACGGCCCCTCATCGGAATCACGATTCTCGGTATCAGGATGGGTGCCCATGCGAAAACATCCCCCCGGAACCCAACGAAAACGCATACCGGTAATGACCTCTGTCCAGGGAATTCCGGTACGCGATGGGGGTGAGATATCCAACTTCTTACCCTTGCTCTCAATCGGCTCCCAGGAGTTGATCAGAAAAGCATGGGCATAAAAGGGTATCAATACCAATAGAGAGGGAAGAACAATATACCTGACAATCCTCTTCACTATCTTGCCCCCCCAATTTTGGTCAACCGAATCTCAACCGGATTGGTGAAAAGCGGATCCACATCAACCTTCATCTTATCAAAAGCCGAATGAACAAAATAACCGGTCTCCTGAAAATCGATCCAATCATCAATCGGCCTTCCCGCCATGCCATCACCACTCCCCAAAAGCGCCCTTGAGAAGAAAAAGGAGAAGGCATTCTGACGACCCGGACTATAGACCTGAGTCTCCTTTTTGATCCCCGCAACAGCCCATGATTTTTTCGCCTGGGAGAAGAAGGCGGGATTGGGGGCATAGGATCCCCCCCATGACCCTAAATCACAACGCCCCTTGTTGGTAAAGCAGGCATCCAAAACAACAACAATTTCAGGGTTGGGAAGAGCATCCAAAGCCTCACGGAACCAAGCCAATGGAATCATCTCCCTTGGTTCCGCTTTTTTGGGATTGAAATTGACCGGTAACAGAAACGCCTCAGCCGGGGCATCAGGGGCTGTTTTCCAGAAGATGCCATGCCCCGAATAGTAGAAGAAAAGCATGGCATTGGGATTTAATCGACCCTGTCTCAGCAACCAGTTCATATCCCGAAGAACAACCGAACGGGTCGCCTCCCGATTCAACCGTAACCGAATA
>JBQGBW010000232.1:0-3357 GCA_052043475.1 Magnetococcales bacterium HHB-1 | reverse complement strand
AATACAGGCTTTGATGAGGTTTTAAATCGGCTTCGTTTTAAAAAACGGATTTGCGTCAGAAGATCCTGGCATTTATCAACTATTTCAATGCCACGTTGGCGAAGCCTTTCCGATGGACATATGCAGGACGGCCTCTGGCCGCATAAACCGAAGAGTCATTCCTGCCAGCCTGTACTAGCGGTAATTGTCCCGTAAAAGATTCGAAGGGTATTCACCGGTCGAAGCACTCTTTTTTTTTTTTAAAATCCTCAATCGGTGTCATTTTTTCATCCTCCAGACGATTTTTTCCATTCGGCTTTGACAGGCCAGATGGATCGGATCGGTAACGGGTTCCAGTAGAACCTCGTTGATACCATGTTCGTGCAGCCGTTCAACGAGTTCCGGGGTCAGGATCATCGATTTTACGGCCAACATCTTTCCTGAACTCTCATCCACATAATCTTTGGCAAAAATCATTTTATTCAGGTGGGCGGGATCGGTAACCGGATAGGTCCCGGGGCCGAAGGAGTCTGTGTTAAGAGAGTCGGAAGACATTTCACTTACCTGATGATGTGATTATAACGGGGCGTGAACCGGCTGTGTTGGATGGTATCTCTTCCTATCAAGTTCACGGACATTAGGAGCTGCTTCAACCACGCTATGGGATATCTGTTAATTGTAGATGCCGGATATCCTCCAATATCGATTCAGGTAGAACGCAATACCTAGGCCATTTTTCATATGTACACTGTTGGGTGCTTCATTGACAGGCCTGTGGATGTGACTAATTGAGTTGTAAATGTAATGGACAGAACTCTTTTCGGCGGGGATAGGATGTTTTTGTGTTGAAAAGGGGTAACTGTCTAATGTCGATGGAAAAAATCGTCTGGAGGATGAAAAAATGACACCGATTGAGGATTTTAAAAAAAAAAAAGAGTGCTTCGACCGGTGAATACCCTTCGAATCTTTTACGGGACAATTACCGCTAGTACAGGCTGGCAGGAATGACTCTTCGGTTTATGCGGCCAGAGGCCGTCCTGCATATGTCCATCGGAAAGGCTTCGCCAACGTGGCATTGAAATAGTTGATAAATGCCAGGATCTTCTGACGCAAATCCGTTTCTGAAGTGAAGCTTCCTCTCTTCAAAAGACGACGATACAAAATGCTGAACCAAATCTCGACTTGATTCAACCACGATGTGTGTTTCGGAGTGAACAGGAATTGAATCCGGTGGCTCTGATCCTCCAAAAAGGCCATACGAGTTTCCATTGTGTGTAATATACCGGATTTTCCTTTCTCTCCCAGATCTTCTGTCATACCGCACATGCTGGCAACCAAACGGACCAATGTCTCCGATTTATGCGTATTAAGCTGATCCATAATGAAAATCCATCTCCCTTCCGGGTCAGTAGCGATGGTCTGTGCAATATGGTCAGCAAAATCGGGTTCCGTCCTGGTTTTCCCAATTGTTGGTACCAACATTTGGCCCGTAGCCACCTCAAAATTTGCAATTAGGCATTGGGTGCCATGTCGGACATATTCATATTCCCGCTTTTCTGGTTGCCCCGGCAGCATCTGACGGGTAGCGTGTCCACGTTCTAACGCTTGAATGCCGGTTTTCTCATCGGTGCAAACCACATGGATGCCTTGCTCATACAGCGCCTGAACATTCCCATACAGCGCACAGATGCTCAGTACTCGCCTGTCAAACCCCTCCGGGTCCTTGTCCCGCTCATTGTTCAGCCAATACAGGCTTTGATGAGGTTTTAAATCGGCTTCGTTTTAAAAAACGTCCCACAGTTCGGGGTGATATATTTTCAACTATGCCTCTTTTGATAACCTCGGAAGCCAATTCCTTTGGTGTCCAATGCGTGACCGGCCTGCCTGAATTTTCTGGTGATTCACACGCCACCGCGATTATTTGGCAAACCTGCTCCGGAGAAAATGTCACCGGTCCACCGGGACGTGGTTCATCCGATAAAACGGTCAAAATCTGCTTTTCAAGTGCGTCCGCATTCTCTTCTTTCACGAGGGATATTATTTCTTCCGCTGCATGCCAACGTCCTCGCCAAAGCCGAGCTGAATCCCGTGTAGTACCTACGAAATCGCCTACTTGCTGGTTATTCATGCCTTTCTCGGCAGCAAGAACGATTTTGGCTCTTCTCATGTCTCGCTGATGGCATGTCTCTCGACGAATAATCTTTTCCAAAACAGAACGTTGCTTCTGTGTCAGCTCAATCCTCACAGGTTTCGGTCCACGCATTGCCTTAATTTCTCCATCAACATGTTGAAATCAGTGGCAAGTATATCATTATTGAAAGTTAAACCGAAAACTCATTCCTGCCAGCCTGTACTAGGTGGTGGTGTGATATTCAGGTGCTTGGATCAAGGAGACAGAAAAAACTATGGGGGGGAATGGGGTTTGGAATCTCTATCGTTCCTTCCGTAGTCGGGAGAGCGTAAAGTGGTCTTCCTTTCGGTCTTTCAGATAGGGTGATGGGCCGGTTCTCCAGGTTGAATAGAACGATGAGTTTTTCGCCACAATTAAATGACCAGGTGACATGGAGTGCCTTGGGACCAATTTGTTTCATGGTTGTTTGATGGGACACACCACTTTTCAGCGGAGGAACCACCTCCTTGTTTCGGATGGTCAGGAGTTGCCTGTAGAGCGAATGGTATCGGCCCCCTTTTTCACTGCGCAAATCCTGCCAATTGAGACGTGAATCAAAAAAAACTCTCCTCCTGGGTGGGGTCTGGAAGCGTTGAACGTTTCAGCTGTTTCGAATAACCGGGCAGCCATACCAAATCCTTCTATCTGGAGCGAAATGGAGAGGGAAAACCACGCTATTATACCAGTCAGTGGAACGACGATTTTCACCATGTTTGCCAACATCTTCTTACCGACGACACCACCAGCTATTACCGGGACTATGCCAACAATCCCATTCGCCATCTCGGTCGATCACTGGCCGAAGGGTTCTCCTACCAGGGGGAGGAATCCCCCTATCGGCAAAACCGCAAAAGGGGGGAAAAGAGCGGCCATCTGCCACCAACAGCCTTCGTCTCTTTTTTGCAAAACCATGATCAGGTGGGCAATCGACCGCTGGGGGAACGCCTCTCTGATCTGGCCGAGAATGAAGCTTCCCTGAAGGTCATGACCGCTCTGATGCTGCTCGCCCCCTCCCCCCCCCCTCCTGTTCATGGGAGAGGAGTTTGCCGCCTCCTCGCCGTTTCTGTTTTTTTGTGATTTCGGTGACGATTATCAGGATAAGGTTCGCCGAGGCCGCATGAAGGATTTGGTATGGCTGCCCGGTTATTCGAAACAGCTGAAACGTTCAACGCTTCCAGACCCCACCCAGGAGGAGAGTTTTTTTTGAT
>JBQGBW010000231.1:0-3404 GCA_052043475.1 Magnetococcales bacterium HHB-1 | reverse complement strand
AAATCGACTTTCGGGAATTATCCCCAGAACCTGCGTACGGAATATGTGCGCCCAACTCCGTTCCAACTCGTCCTGGTGCTTCTTTGGCATCCAAAAGTGCGATTCCTCCATACTGATCTGTGGGTCCATCGGTCGAAACATTATTCCAGATCCATTTGATATGATTTAATATTTAGTGCAAAACTATATCATAACCCTATCATCCTGGCACTGCACCACGTTCCTTAAATCAAGACTTTTTGCGGGAGACTCCTAAAAGGGTAAGAACAGGTAGGCCCGCCCAGAGTGCATCTGCTGCGGTAACGTGGGCTGTATGGATAAAGGTATCCAAAAAAAGATCGGCATAACGAAGACGGGCAAGATGCACCGCCATATCCGGCTCACGCCGTATGGAAATCAGTCGTTCTGGTTTGATGCCTTGGTGATACGCCATACGACGTAGATTACCCAACGCTGTGGAAGATGCAGCAAGCCATAAAACACTGTGAGGTACAGTTTTCAGAATAGTTAGCCAGGCAGAAAAGCAGTTGGGATCAATTTTATCTTCTTTATTCAGGGAGCAAAAAACAAAGGCGTTTTCTGGTAGACCATAGTGTTGACGTTCAGGATAGCGCTCTGCGGGTGTCACACGACCTGTGGCAGGGAGATAACAGGGTGGAAGATAAAGCAGTTTCTCTTGATAATAGGCGGCATGCGCCTTAGGCGTGACAATTTCATCTGTAAGAAGATAGTCGATCCAGGGCGCGCCCATACTGCCAGGATAGAGATAACTGATCTGAATCGGTGCGGGTTTGAGTGCGGCAATTTCGGGGCGGCCTTCTTTCATATAGCTATTGATATCAATCAGGATATGAATCTGATAATCGGCAATCTTTTGTGCGGCTTTCACTGGAGAACATGTTTGAATATCCTCTACATGATCACAACCCGCGATCAGATCTTTGTAGATATCGCTGCCATCATCTGCGTTATAGATGAAGCCATAGATTTTAAATCGACTGCGATCAAAGGCGGCGGGCAGATGGCGTAAAAATTGACCCACAACATTCTGGCGAAACTCATGGGATAAGAAACCAATATTCAGGTGCTTTTCTTCCTCTGGAACTTCTGGACGTGTGAATGGAATACCCTTGATGTTTGTCTCGATGGTGCGCGCATGGGCTTCAGCAATCTGTCGCTGCAGGAGTGGCGGCAAGGGGTAGCGTAAGCTGTTCAGTGGCGGCAAAGAGGATGGTGTACCCCGATTGAGTGTCTGTTTTATGGTATTTTGTAACCAGGCCATCGCCTGATTCCAATCATTACGCCAGTCACACCCTTTACGCCTTACATCAATCAGAGCAAGACGAAACTCAATATTATGAGGGTGCAACTGAACCGCACGCTCATAGGCTTCAATGGCTTGATCATGACGTCGGAAATGATCATAGAAACTCCCCATGGCACTATAAATACTGGCCTGGTTTGGGTAGCGATTATTGAGATCGATCAGAGCGCGCTCTGCACGTTGGAACGCATTTTTATCCTGCCATATTTGAATTTGATTGAGCTCTGCCTGTTGATAATCTGGATTGATCTTCAGTGCCTTTTCAAAACAGTGAAGTGCCTGATCGTCATCATAACGCCGACGGGCAATACTACCCAATCCATTCCAGGCGACAGGATTATCGGGTTGCAAAGAGAGCGCTTCTTTGTACAGCGTTTCACCTTTTATCAGATCACCTCTGGTAATGGCCATCTTTGCCAGATTATGTCGTGCCCTCAGATAGTTAGGATTACATTGGATTGCAAAACGAAAAGACTGTTCAGCATTTTGCATCTGGGATTGATCCAGATAGATTAACCCCAGATTATTATGAATGCCTGGATTCTCTGGCATCGCTTGTAATGCCCGTTGGCCAATCTTTAATGCGTTATCCAGTCGTCCCATGCGCCGGAGCAGTTCGGTCAATGGTATCAATAAGGGGGGGGTGATCTCTTTTACCCACAGTAGATGGTTGACCAAGGCTGAGGCAATATGTGAATGACCATTCTGCCAAGCATACAGCAGTTGTGATAGTGTCAGTTGCTGGCCCTGTGCACAGAAAAGATGCGTAAAAGAAACCTTTTTGGGAAGCAGTACCAGATAGCCATGAAAATCGCAGAGACTGATCTGGCGATGGCTTTCGCGGAAGAGAGAGAAGAGTCGCTCTGAATTGTGTTCTGTCTTAGGAGGAGAGCGCTGTTCTAAGCGCATGTTTGAGCTAAAATAGGGACCAGGACGATAGATCTGTAGATCATCAATAAGAAACAGATCACGACTTGCTGGACGAAGTCGATGAATGGTTTTGAGTATATCAACCAGAGAAAACTGGATCGCCGTTTTATACTCTTCTGGGGGAATATTGATATTGACATTCTGATCGGGATCAAGCCAGAAGAGAATCGCGTGATCTGATGGTAGGCTGGGTAGAATCTTTTCCAACGACTCCTGGTACGTCTTTTGGATAATGGAAACCGTATCAAGATGCTGGAACGGTTTTTTTCGTTGTTTGGCCTGTTGCTGTGATGGCTCAACAGCGTAGCAATGTTTGAATTGCGATTGCACCGCATGGGAGAGCGACGCCGTGTCACCTGAGCCTATTTCAAAAAAATAGTGACAATCAAAAGTGTGGCGCAGATAGGCCAGGTCAAACTGTATTAAGGTGCCCATTGCATTTTCTAGCGTATACAATTGTGAAAGACGAATAGAATATTGAGAAAAATCTCTCCTCTAATTATTTAATATACCATGGTCTTCGCTGGATGAACCAGACTCCAGAACAATATATTGAGCAATTGTGTCATCTTTAAAGCCAAGCGCCAGTGGCCGTTCTACATTGGGGAGGATCTGTAGATCAAAGAGTTCTGTAAAAACACCTTCCAGACGTACCCAGTGAACTGTTTGTCCACTTTTAAGATCGACGACAATCAATCCACAGCGGGGAGATACACCTTTTTGAGTGAGACGTTCATCCAGCGGCAAACCTGTAAAGCTGGCATCCCGGGGTTTGGATATACCAATGCATGCATAGTCACCATGGAAGGAAAGACCGCGTGCATAGCCCGGACAGAATGCCACCGCTTCAAAACGACCGGACTCCTGATTGATGAAACCAAATTCACCTGTACCGGAGTTGAGTAGCCATAATCGATCATTGTAGAGACGGGGGGAATGTGGCATGGAGAGACCGCGTGCAATGATTTCATTGTTTTGAATATCAATGACAATTCCGCCATCTGCGCGCTGTTCACGCCACCCATCTACGGCATCAGCAACAGCAACAGCGGTTGCATAGCGTGGTATTCCATCGCGTTGGGCGAGTCCATTTAAATGACAACGATCTTCATTTGCCCACGAGGAGATGAAAGAGGGTTTCCACAACATA
>JBQGBW010000230.1:0-3418 GCA_052043475.1 Magnetococcales bacterium HHB-1 | reverse complement strand
CGCACGCATCAAACCACCACAAGAGATCTGGCAGGCCTGTTTAAAATATATGGAGCAATCCATGAAGGAGGAGCCAGCACCTAACAAAAACCAGGCCTCCCGCTTCAGAGATGCATTATCACTTGGGCTTTTGGCTCAGCGCCCCCTGCGGCGCAGGAATATGTCCGGGCTAGTGCTTGGCAAACACTTAGCTTTAGATAATGGCATCTGGTACTGTCATATACCGGGCGATGAGACCAAAGACGGATCACCTATCAGCTTCTCTCTACCTGAGGATGAACAGTTCTCCACCGTCTTCACGCACTATCTTCTGGTGAGCCGGCAGCGGTTGTTGCGGGGAACGGCGCTAACAACAGATCATCTACAGGACACCTTCGGCCCACTCTGGATATCAACGCGTGGCACAGCTATGACCAGCCACGCCTTTTATTATGGTGTCACTCGCATCTCTGACGAGCTTTTAGGCGCGCCTTTATACCCACATCTACTTCGTGACTGCGCGGCAAGTGCATTATCAAGTGATGCGCCAGAATACATTCTGGCCGCTAGCCGTATTCTGGGGCACAGCGATCTTGCCACAACACTCGGTCATTATGAACAATCATCGATGCTCGCGGCTGGCGCCAACCTTGCCGCGACAATGGAAGAGTTGCAACACCAGGTATTAGCCGCTGCGACACCGCTCAATGAAGACATCGCCCTGCCATTTCTTAACCTTGAAGAGGTGCTGACATGACAAAACGAGCAGTAATCTATGCAAGATACTCAAGCGACCTGCAGAGCGACGCATCCATCGAAGATCAGGTGAGGTTAGCAAAGCGTTTGATAGATGATCAGGATATGGAGCTAATCCAAACCTACACCGACCATGGCATTAGCGGCGCATCACTTTTGCGCCCAGGCTATCAACAGTTGCTAACTGATGCGCGCGCTGAGATGTTTGATTTCGTTGTAGCCGAGAGCATTGATAGATTGAGCCGTGATCAGGAACATATCGCCGCGTTCCATAAAGCCATGAATTTTGCGGGTGTGAGTGTTATTACCACATCCGAAGGCGCAATTAACGAGCTCCATATTGGCCTCAAGGGGACGATGTCAGCACTCTACTTGAAAGATCTTGCAGACAAGACAAGAAGGGGCCTTGAGGGCAGAATAAGAAAAGGCAAATCGGGAGGCGGCCTTTGTTATGGTTACCGGGTTGATCACAAACGATATGAAGATGGATCAATAGCGCGAGGTGATAGACGCATCGACGAAACTGAAGCAGAGATCGTCCGGCGCATTTTTGAAGAATATAACGCCGGCCAATCGCCTAAATCCATCGCCCATAGGCTCAACAAGGAAGATATTGCAGGGCCAAATGGTGGAAAATGGGGTCCTTCCACGATCTACGGTAACTGGCGCCGCGGCACTGGCATCTTAAACAATGAGCTGTACGCAGGCCGTATCGTCTGGAACCGTCAACGCTACATAAAAGATCCAATTACTGGCAAAAGACAGGCACGTCTTAATCCTGAGCATAAATGGGTGACAGAGGAAGTGCCATCCCTTCTAATTATTGATGACGCTCTCTGGAAATCTGTAAAAGAGAAACAGCTATTAACCCGTCGTTCAATCGAGAGACACAGTGACCGCACGGAAGTAGCAAGGCGCCCAAAGTATCTGCTAACCGGACTGCTTCAATGCGGTTCCTGTGGCGGCGGCTTTTCCAAGATCAGCAAACATCATTACGGATGCTCCACAGCCAGAAACAAGGCCACGTGTGACAACCTTCTAGTTATCCGCCGTGACACCATTGAGAGATTAGTACTTGAGGGATTAAAAGAGCATTTGATGCAGCCTGCAGCCTATCAAGCGTTTGTTGATGAGTTTACCCGCGAGTACAACGCTAAGGCTAATCAGAGCGAAGCTCTAAAGGTTAAGCTCAAAACTGATTTGCAGAGAACCAAGTCCGAAATCCAAAAACTGATTGAAGCGATCAAAGCCGGGGTGCCAGGGGACGCACTTAAAGATGAAATGCAATCACTGCAGGATCGGCAGAAAAAAATAAAAGAAGACCTCAGTGCGGTGCCACCACCTACACCACGCCTACACCCTAACCTTGCTTCATTTTACAAAGAAAAGATCGTGAATCTTGTTCAGGCTTTGAATGATCCAAATGCTTTGATCGAGGCAAACACGGCAATCCGCCAGTTGATCGAGCGGGTTCATTTATGAAACTCAATTTAAACTCAAATAGGCTCTCTTTGGCAGTTAAATCTACTGGTGCAAAGATAAAGCCAAGAGAATTAAAAAATCAGAATATAAGAGAAATTTTAGATTTTAGCTCTTCAAGCCTAGCGACTAGTGGGTCCTTAAAAATTGATATTTCTGAACAGCCTCTAATCAATAGCTATGGGGGATTGATTTATTTTCAAGATCTTTGGGTTGTCATTACAAGCAACCTCTCTTCAATAAGAAAAGGCGGGCTCTTTCATATTACGAATTGTGAAGATTGCTGTGACATAATTAAAGAGGATAAGTTTGAGATTTTTCCTGTTCTTAAATTTTATTCAACTCGTTCGAAACTTCTCGAAGCAATCGTAAAGTATGAACTTCAGGCCTGCCCAAAATGTCTAAGACAAGTCGATTGGGATGGCTTTCGAGATGCAGAGTATTGGGCTAGGCAGCCAGTCCTGGAGCGATTTAACATACAGCAGTATTTTGAAACGGCAGATAGCTTTGAAATTGAGCGGACGTTTAACTTAGTTTCTGACAATTTTCTTAAAAAATTGCCAGATGACCATCTTAGAATGCTCCAAAAATTAAAGAAAAAAGCAAACTGGAAATGTGGAACTTGCAACTTGAATTTCAGTGGATATAAAAGTATGTTCCACATCGTTCCAGATGAAGATAATGCAAATAAATATATGGCTTCTCTAGAGTACGGCAAAAAGAGTTGTCTTCAATGCCTTCGTGTTGAAAGACCGGATATCCCTCTAATAGAAGATGAGATAAATTTTTTATCACACCTGCATTAGAGCAAAATCCTTGGCATTAATTTGGCGATAAACGCCTGTAACCCTCAGAAAACCTAAGGTTTCGTCAGGCTCATAACCTGAAGGTCGCAGGTTCAAATCCTGCCCCCGCAACCATCGTTATTTGCACCCCCTCGCTTTCGGCCTGGGGGTGTTCTTTTTTTGGCTCTGTGCCTAGCTTTAGTAGGGCTGCAAGCTCGCCGTAGAGTTCTATTTTCAACTCCCCATTTTCTGGAACTAAATGAACCCGCTCGATCAACTGGCGGATTGCCGTGTTTGCCTCGATCAAAGCATTTGGATCATTCAAAGCCTGAACAAGATTCACGATCTTTTCTTTGTAAAATGAAGCAAGGTTAGGGTGTAGGCGTGGTGTAGGTGGTGGCACCGCACTGAGGTCTTCT
>JBQGBW010000229.1:0-3424 GCA_052043475.1 Magnetococcales bacterium HHB-1 | reverse complement strand
GCCAAAATAAGCAGATCCGATTTTTGAAACCCAGCGGTTAACTTATCAAATTCATGGAATCCTGAAGGAACACCGGTGACATCCTCGCGCGTTGGATTCTCCATCTTCTCATACAGTTCACGAAAGATCGGTCCAACAACATCCTTAAGAAGAAAATATTCTGAACGCCGCTGACTTTTCTGTTCTGCCACCGCAAAAATACGCCGCTCCGCTTCATCGATCACATCATCTAATGTACGTCTGGGATCGCGGGTCATCTCCACCACCTCAGTGGCTTCTCTAGCCAGAGAGCGCAGAACCGACCGATCATGAATCAGTTGTGAATACGCTTTGGCATTCGCCGTGGTGGGCACAGCATCCAGAAGAGAGAGCAGATAACCAGGCCCTCCCACCATATCCAGCTCTTCATCCTTCTCCAACCGGGTTCGCAACACAATGGGATCGATGACCTGCTGATTTGAATGCAGATCCAACATGGCACGAAAAATCACCTGATTGGCCGCCAGATAAAAATCATCTGGAGAGAGCACATCTGCCACATTATCAAGCACCTGATTATCCAACATCACCGCGCCCAACAAAGACTGCTCCGCCTCCTGGGAATAGAGCGGTTGACGAATTTTCCGCACCTCATCATCAAAACTTTGCCGAGAAGATGACGCAATATGCTGTTCAGATTGTTGCTCTGGATGATACTCTAAAGCTTGTCCACCCTCTCCTTCTGCCATCTCCGGCCGCTGTTCTCCCTCTGGCCAGGGAGAGGACGCATGCGCCTGTGTTGCATTATCCTGCAAAGCAGAATGATCTGCGCGATGATCTTCCATCTGTTTCCCTCCTTCTCTGGCCACATGCACTGCACATCACCCACCAAATAAACATCTTTAAAAAGCCTATCTGAACGATATGGCCGACCTTCTCTATAGCAAGATAAAAAAGAGAAAACAAGCCCATTCAACATTTTTTTCAAAACAGCCCCAGGACATAAATACAATAGACTAATGACCTTTAGTCACCAAAAAAGTGCAAAGTAAAAAAACAAAAACAGTGCTTTCAGCTTTTATCGCTCTTTTTTAAACGTTTCCATGCTTTTCTTTACTTGACGCCCATTCTTACCTATAAGAAAATAACTTCAAGACTAAAGACACTCAGGCGGTTAATCCTCTGGTATTTCAAATAACATCAACTCTTCTTCAAGAATAGCTGTTTCAGCTTTTCTAAAAGCAGGCAAAAAGCGTTTCTCTTACTTAAAAAAAATGACCGATATAAAGAAAAAGCCATTATCTAAAAAAATGGAGAATCCGCATACCGGCCATCGCGACAGGTTGAGACAGCGTTTTCTCAAAGAGGGACTTGATCACTTTGAAGATCATCAGGTCTTAGAATTTCTTCTTTTTCAACCCCTCCCCCGCCGCGATACCAATAAAATCGCCCACGCCCTGCTTCAACGCTTCGGTTCACTCTCCGCCGTCTTTGAAGCCGACCCCCGTGATCTGGCCTCGGTTCCCCAGATCGGAGAGAAAGCCGCACTCTTTCTTTCGATCATTCCACCGCTCACCCGGCGCTATCTCCATGATCGTGTCAACCGAACAAAAAAACCACTCAATGACCCAATACAAACCAGTAAGTATCTCGTTCCACTGATGTCTGGACGCACAGAAGAGGTCTTCTATGTCCTCTGCTTAGATACCCAGTGCCGCCTTCTCTTTCCCGCATTAATCAGTGAAGGCACCGTTAAAGATTCCCTGATTCATCCCCGCCATGTGGTCGAAACCGTACTACGCCATAAAGCCTCCAATGTGATCTTAGCCCACAATCACCCTTCAGGAAACTTAGAACCCTCGCCTCAGGATATTCACCTCACCCAACTCCTTATTCAAACCTTAGAGCCAATTGGTATCAATATTTTAGACCATATTATTGTCGCTGAAGGAAAAAGCATCAGTTTAGCCGCCGCCGGACTGTTCACCAACAAAAGAGCCCTATCAAAATTTGCCAAAAAACCCCAACAGATTCCTGCAATCCATGCCCATGGAGAGAGCAACCCAGGAGCAACCCTGGCTGAACCCGCTAACCCCGCACCCGAACAACCCCATGGGTCACAGGAAGCGTCTGAATCCGATGAATCACCCTATTCAGTTGTTCCAATCCCGTAACCTCTAAATCCATAAGATAGATACAGGGATTCCGGGAACGATCCTGCACATGCAGTGCGGTAATCCGACTCTTTGCCTCAACCACGGCATTATTGATCTGATTAAAAACATTCTTCCGATTTTGCACCAGACAACGCACCCTTGCCAGATAGAGATCCCCCGCCATCTCCTCCCAATCGATACCATCAATATGACGCCCCGGCTGATCAGAAAAAGCCGCCAGATTAGGACACCCCTTACAGTGCAACGTAATCCCTCGCCCTGTCGTAATAATACCCACCACATCATCGCCAGGAACAGGCGTACAACAGCGCGCCGCTTTAACCAGCATATCTGAAAGCGTTTGCGAAAAGCGCAAACCAAACGATGCCGAACCATCGCGCTTACCCTCTTTTTGTAAACGCTGCAAAGAACGGCTCTTATCTTTAGGCTTTCCCTTCAATCCCGCCTCAGGAAAGAGACGATGATAGACCACAATAGGAGAGAGCTTCGATGATCCAATACGAAAATAGAACTCCTCTAAATTCTCTATTTTAAAAATTTCCAACGCTTCCGACAGCTTTTTCTCACTGAGTACACCAACCGCCGCTTTTTTCACCTCTCTTAAGAGCAACTCTTTACCCAACTGAACCAACTGATCGCGCTGTTCTTCACGTAACCATCGACTGATACGATGACGCGCCTTACCTGTCACCACAAACTGCAACCAATTTTGATTGGGATGCACATTTTTCCGCGTAATAATCTCAACGGTATCACCTGTGGAGAGCGGTGTTTTCAGTGGGACCATCCGACTATTCACCCGACACCCGGCGCAATGATCTCCAATCTTGGAGTGTACAGCATAGGCAAAATCCACAGGCGTAGCCCCACGAGGAAGCGTGATAATCTTCCCCAAAGGCGTAAAAAGATAGATCTCATCGGGAAAAAGATCAATCTTTACATTGTCTAAGAACTGCCCCGGATCATCCACCTCACGATACGCCTCAAGCAACTCTTTTAACCAGGCATAGCCCACCATCTCTGAATCATTTTTTTTCGGCTTCCCCTTTTTCTTACCCCCCTCCTTATAGACCCAATGTGCCGCCACACCACTCTCAGCAATCCGATGCATGCGCTCTGTACGAATCTGAATTTCAATACGATTACCAAAAGGACCAAAAACCACCGTATGCAGCGATTGATAACCATTGCTCTTCGGTAGCGCAATATAGTCCTTAAATCGCCCTGGAATCGGTTTAAACTCTCCATGAACCATCCCTAAAGCGCGA
>JBQGBW010000228.1:0-3475 GCA_052043475.1 Magnetococcales bacterium HHB-1 | reverse complement strand
CTTTATCCAAGATCCGAATCTCTATTGACCATGACCTCTTTTAGATTAAAAAACGTTTCATGGATGGATCTTTTAAGATTATGGATTAAATTTCGTGGTCGCCTCATTCTGGATGACCTGGGCTATGCGCATCAGGGCACCATGACGGTGGATCTTAAAGGCCTTTTTAAGCCCACACAACGATGGGTGTGGCAAGGGCATTGTCGACTCCCCATCGTGCCATCCCCAGGTAAGAAAATGGTCCGATGTTGCTCGCTGGATCTCTTCGGGGAGATTATGTCGTTCTGTCCCGTATCCACCACCATGCTGCATCGTGTAGAGAGTCGTATCAGCACCCTTGTCAGCACGATGAAATTTGAGCACATCATTACCATAGGAACCTGTTTCAGAGATGAAGACACTCCGGTTGCGGATGGGAAGATTGCGGACAAAGTGCCGAAAGTCGCGAAACCCCTCAAGATAGAGAAGTGGCATGTTGCACACCGCAAGGTGCGCGAGTTTTTTTTCAAATGGATCACACTCATCCATCGCCAAGGATGCCTCTTTGCGGCCCTTAAGATCCACCGTCATGGTGCCCTGATGCGCATAGCCCAGGTCATCCAGAATGAGGCGACCACGAAATTTAATCCATAATCTTAAAAGATCCATCCATGAAACGTTTTTTAATCTAAAAGAGGTCATGGTCAATAGAGATTCGGATCTTGGATAAAGATTTCCATAGAGGCGAAAAAGACGAAACAGGAGACGCTTTTCCTCCTCTACGACTATTGTTCGTCGTTGCGGTATCGGGTGTGCAAGGGATTTGACAGGAAAGTCGCCCATGCCCATGGTGTTGAGCATTTGGCTATATTGTTGTAATTGATAGGCGTCGGACTTATCGAGTTCCCCATGAGGAAAGGTAATAGGGATTACATGCTGCTTCGGATCCAAAAGCCACGTCTCATCAACTTGATGACATGAAAACGCCTGCTTGAGGGTCAAATGCCGATCGTAAGACTGATGCATGAAAAAGAGGAGCCAATCACCGATGATTTTCCTATAATACTCTTTATTTTTATTCTGTTCATGATATGTGTTGAGAAATTCAGTCAATACGCTGAGGAGGCGTTCATGGCGCTTGAGACAGAGTTCATACCCGGCATTGATGACGCTGGCCTTCCCCCATAGATAAGGGACTTCACGGGTATCCAGGGTAGAGCGTACCGCACGATTGGCGTGAATGCGGCACCAACGCCCCAAAAAAAGAATAGGACGGTTGAGGTCCCAAAATTCATGCAGAGCCGTTGTAGCGAGAAACATTCTTTGCATGGTGTACTTTCCATAGTCTACGGAACGTGTCAATGAAAACGAGATACTCTCAGTCAAAAATAAAGATACCACCCCCAGAGGGGGTGGTATTGTTTCAACCCTTGAAGGGTTGTTTCAGTATTCTCATGGCATCAGTAAACATCCTTACCGACAGGGTACAAACACAACCCGTCGTTCACTTTGCCTTTTGTTGAGAAAGAAAGGCAGAGCCTTTTATCTCTGACCACCGCCAAAGGCGGTGGTTTTCCATATTGGAATAAACATTCCATCTGAAGCATAACAAGGTCACTCTTTGCAGCGGGCCAATCTTGTTGCTTATGCCTTCAACTACGTCGACCAACCATCGCTAGCCATCCCATAATCCCTGCAAAGAGTGCTAGACAGATACCAATGATCACCATGTAAATTCCAAATTCGTTCGCTACAAGATCAATATGGTGTGTTCCAGGTGGTACGTGTATCTCCCACCGTTCCCCCTGGCGCATCAGGGAGATGGGAACTTCGTGGCCGTCGGGTGAAATAGATAATGCGCTGAAATCATTTATATTTGCACGAATTGTCAACACCCCACCTTCCGGAGGGATATCGCCGATAGAGAGGCGATCCATGGTGTTGGTGATCGGTAGAGCGCGCCCCTTATCGGCGATCATGTGGGCAATAGGCGTTGCGTCATGGCGTTCATAGATACGCGCATATGGTCCATTAAAAACCTGTTTGAATACACTGGGGTAAAGCGTATCAAGATCAAGATTGGTAACCCAGTAACGACAACCGTAGTCAGCCAGGGCCTGAGCGTCCGGGTCGATCATAAGATTGCGATCCCCGTTATTATGGATGGCACTATGGTTACCCGACATGCGTACTTTAATCAGATTAGCATGGTAGAAGTGGAGGCGTGGCATGACGCTGGCAAGACCTGTGCGCATCCGCAAATTGTAGATTCTCAGGATACGTATCAAGTCGTCATGGGGATCCTTGTTGGCCTCAATCCTACGCACCAGATCTCCCCGCATCTCCCAGTATCCAGATGCCTCCAGATAACCAACTCTGTACTGAAAATCAGGGTTACGCTTCTGTAAGAAGATAATCTCCTCTGGCGTTGGAATCAGTAAATCCTTTGGGTTTTCGGTATGATACCATCCAAACGAATATCCCGTACCCATACAAGCCACACTGATCGGAAGCAGCCATATTACAGCACGGCGCGGTGCTCCATTTTTCTCCAAGCGCACGATCCAAAAATAAAGGATAAGACTGATGGCGGTTGCTCCAAACAGCATTGGCCCCTGATCAAATACACGCTGAATGTTTTCCGGATTATCCAGATGGATATGTTGAGCAGCAAATACCCTGATGACCTCTTCTCCAAAGATCAGAATCACTAATGCCAAACATGATCCGACGAAGACTACGCCATACACTCTATGCAGCACACTTATGACGGGCAGACGCCATGTCTCTTTATTTAACAACGCAAGGCCCATCGCTACCGTAAATCCAGAGAACAGCGGTATTCCCCATGAGCGCCGGAACCCCATGTCATTCAATCCTTCGCTTGGTGTTTGTAATATATCGGCGAACAGAACTGAGAAGAGATAGAGCAACATGCCGTAAAAAAAGAGACGCATACCTCCACGCGCTCGCATACCCAGAATGAACAGAGAGGGAAGCAATAGAAATGAACCAAAAAACCACGGATTCGGAGCCACCACCCACGGGGTGATATTAAGGGTATTAAAAGCGCTGGAAAGGAATGGTGGCGATGGCATGATGAGGCCCATTCCTTGTCCCAGCATGTTTAGATTAAGCGCCCACGGTATCGTGTCGGTGACAAAATTGGAGCGTACTGCTGCTCCAGTGAATACACTGTGTACGACGGGTAGAAGCAGAGGCGCCCATGCCAACGCGCTGGCAGGACCGACATAGAAGAACAGTGTTTTAAATACTTTTGCGCTGCATCCTTATCTTAATCAAGCGTCATCTTTTGTCGTCAGTCAGGTCTATCTGTTTGGGGCTGTTACACTGATGGCCATTCATCTTAAGGACATGCGCGCAAAAGTATTTAAAACACTGTTCTTCTATGTCGGTCCTGCCAGCGCGTTGGCATGGGCGCCTCTGCTTCTACCCGTCGTACACAGTGTATTCACTGGAGCAGCAGTACGCTCCA
>JBQGBW010000227.1:0-3584 GCA_052043475.1 Magnetococcales bacterium HHB-1 | reverse complement strand
GCGATTGAGGACAGAGATAGAGATTACCCTGCTCTGGCAGGTTAAGATCCGTGCGACCAATATCCTCTCCAGGACCAGGCGGAAAATAGTAACAGGGCAGTTCTGAGGAGAGCAGCACCAACCGTTCGCTATAGTGATTTTGAGCTGAAGGAATCTCTTGCAGATCTGAAGAGATAAAATAGTCCATATTCGGAATACCCGAAGTATCTGGATGGCCAAAAGTCATACACTGCACAGGAGCTAAACGCGAAAAAGCGAGAAAGTAGGTAAAAGGATCCATGCCAATATCTGGATAGAAGAGAACATCTAACTCTTCTTGTGCAATCACTTTTCGTGCAATAAGAATATTACTGGGAACATTCACCACCTTATCCGCCGCCTCTTTAATCAGGTTCCCTGTCTGATCCTTAGGGTGGTGGGTACGCAACACAATCACTTCAAACTGCTCACGGTCCATATTTTTAATATAGCCATAGTAGAGCCGTCCCATGGTATGATTAAAAAAGAAGCGTGAAAGAAAACCAACACGGATTTTTTTTCGTTTTTGTGCCGCCAGATCCTTAGCGGTCCATGGGATAGACCACTCAATCGCCGGACAAGCAGCAATATAGGTCTGTGCAATCTCATGCTGGAGCGCACGATCATTCCTACCATGATAGGCCAGATAAAAATTGGTCTGCCCTACCTCCAGAAAGGGATTCTCAATTTCAATTGCATCCTCACGTATCTCACGCATGGCCTTACGAATACGATCGCGTAACTGCTGGATCGCCGCATCGCTTGCCATAATATTAGGCACAGCACACGCTTTCATAATCTTAAAGCCAATCCAGTCCGAATTCTTCTGCAACGCTTCATCCATCGCGCTTAACGCTTCATCCAGACGCCCCATGGTCCCCAATGTTGAAATACAATTCTGATGGGTTTCACGAATATCAGGCCACTTCTCTTTTGTCTCTAACGCCACCTCCAGGGCCTCTTCATAGATCGCCGCCCCATTGAGCGCGTTGCTTAAGTTAAGATAACCACTGATCTCCTCCGGCGCCCTTACTTTCTCTTCTCTAAAATCAGGAATCGCCTTCGCGGGTTCACCGACCTCCATCCAGGCCATACCACGGTTACGATAAAACTCCGCCATATCCGCATTTAGATGGATTGCCGTACCAAACGCAGCAATCGCTTCATCAAAACGCCCCAGATTACGCAATGCATTACCAAAATTATTATGCGCCTCAGGAAAGTTATCATCTAAGCAGAGCGCCTGATCAAGAAGATCCAGTGCATCCTGAAACTGCCCCAACTCCACTAAGAGCGCCCCTTTATTATTGAGCGCTGAAGTAAAATCAGGATCAATCTCTATGGCACGATCATAAGCCGCCAATGCATCCTCCTGACGCCCCAGACTCTTTAAGGTATTACCCATATTATTGTGCGCCTGGGCGTAGCCCGGCCGCAACGCAATCGCCTGCTGATAACTCTCTAAGGCATCATCCAACCGATCCAGTTGAAAGAGCGTATTCCCGCGATTATTGAGCGCATCGGGAAACTGGGCATTCAGAGCAAGTGCCGCATCAAAGTCACTCAGGGCTTTCTGATAATCTTTTAACTCGTTATAGATCCGCCCTCGGTTATTCAGCGCCGCAATATACTCTGGCGCACCTTCAATACACTGGCTCAACACCTTAAGTGCTTCATCATACTCACCAAGATCCAGGAGTACCGCCCCCTTATTGTTAAGGGCATCAATAAAGCCAGGTGCCATCACTAATGCTTTATCGATTGTCTCTTTGGCCTCCTGCAGACGCCCTAAACCATAGAGTGCTAAAAATCGTGTATTAAAAAAAATGGGATGCTCGCCACCCACAGCAACCAGTGCGCGATCCACATAAGCCAACGCCTTATCAATCGCTCCCGCCTGATAACTAAAAAAAGCCAAAAGATGCAGTGCGTCGGGATGGTAACGATTCTGCTTAAGAATCTCTCGGCAGATCCGTTCCGCTTCCACCAGATTACCCTGATTGTAAGCCTCTACCGCCACTTTATAACGCGAGTTGGCATCCTGAAACGTCACCCGTCCTCTTTGTGAACCTTTAGACCCTTGAGACGACTGTTTTCTCCGAACCATAACTTACGTTCCATTTTTAAAGGGGATAACCTAAATCAAAACGCCGCATAACCGACCCTTAACGCGACCAAAACGAAACACGCGCCACGCTGTTTTTAAACCGGTTTTTAAACCGGCCTTCAAACCAATCGTGATAATAGAGGTGCCACATGGCAAAAAAGACCAGCAGCGTTGGCGTCCAGATCGCATTGGCATAACGCACTCCCCCCAGAAAAAAGAGAAAAGCCGCATGGTTCGCCAGTAACGCCATAGAAACCATCTTCAGATAAAAAGGCACACCACGCTTCAAGAGGGCGTGCCAGAGTGCAGCATAGGCCACCATGCGCCACACTTTATACCAGGCGATCCAATTATCCAGCACCAAAAGCACCCTTGAAACCGAATCCATCCGTTCTGGTGTCATAGAAAAGAGTGACATCAGCGCACGTACATAGTCCATTGGTGTCGCCACAAGGTTGTACGCAATCGTTTTTGGGTCATTGAAGAGTGCCAGAATACCGCCATAATAGTAGTTATGCCATGGAAGCAATAATAACGGTGAAAAACCCAGACATAACAGAAAAAAGTGCCAAGGCAAACGGTTCTGCCAAGTCACAAAACTGATCGCCAACAGAAGAACCCCAACAAACGGACTCCAGTTAGGACGAAGACCTAACGCCAGTGCAAAAAGCAGTCCGATGATTGCATACCCCCCCCGCGACATGGGACGCCCTTTAAATATTGCAATCGAGAGAATTAAACCTAAGTAGAGCAGCGGATAGCCAAAAACACCACCATATCCACGAAAACAGGTTTTAGCAAAATGCAGATGAAAAAAGCCAAAGCTCTCTAAGAGGGGAATCGCCAGATAGATAACCATCAGAGGCGTCACCCAGTTTGGTGGACAGAACTCTCGCACCAGACGCAAGATAAGCAGTGGAAAAAAAACAAGAACAAGCAACAGACCAAAAAAACTACTACCAAATATCGGAAAGCTTAATGCCCACAAATAACGCATGGCCGGCATGGAGTAGAAAAGATTCTCCTCACCCCGCAATGCAGAATACCAATCCCCCGCTAGGGCATGCTGCATAATCTCACGACCAAAAGAGTAGTAGGAGAGTCCATCATTGGCCCCCTCCATAATCCCCATACCAGAAAGAAAATGGGGGGCATAGATCACACCAATAATCCCCGCCACCCCCAAAGAGCATGCAGGGAGAATCAACCCTCGCCACGACACTTGAATCAAGAGCCAGCCGATCACCACCACCGTCAACAGACGCAAAAAGGTTAACAGCCAGGAGAGTCCCAACCAGGGGTCATCATCCAGTTCAAGCATCAATGGATAATCCGGGTGAATATCCGCCGCATAGAGTGTGAGAGGATAACGAGAAGGCTCTTGAGGTAGGGCGCGACAGAAACGATCCTTATGCCGCTCTAAAAGATATTGCGTTTCACCAGGCCAAAAAAGATCACC
>JBQGBW010000226.1:0-3599 GCA_052043475.1 Magnetococcales bacterium HHB-1 | reverse complement strand
AGTAAATGTCGTTTTGTGATCCAAGGATCATCCTTGGCACCGCATTGAGGGCAAACAAACCCATCCGGCCATTTTAACCGGAGGAGGTATTCCCAGCATGCCTTCTCATCTGCAAATCGCTCTTCAAATTCCAGCATCGTGCGGGGATAATCGATACCACGAATGGGATAGTTTTGAATGTTCATCCAAATAGGATACATGATCCATCACTGGATTTAAATGGATAGGACTTGAGCTAAATGGATACCTAGTATCAGTGATTCCAGTGATGGAGAGATCTCCGCCATTCAAAGTTACTGTTCCGCTGGAGAGTGCGTCATCATCGGCAATAGCCAAGGTTCCATTGGTAACCGTTAGCCCACCGGAGTAACTGGCTTCATTACCGGTATTAGAAAGTATGAGTGTACTGGATCCCGCTTTTGTAAGTGCGCTGCTACCGGAGAGAAGACCTGAGAGAGTGGTCTCTGCATCGGTTGTGATTGTCGCATTGATTGAGAGTGTAATGGCATTATCGATATCAGTGGTTCCGGTGATGGAGAGATCACCACCATTCAGAGTAAGCGTTCCGCTGGAGAGTGCGTCATCATCGGCAATAGATAAGGTTCCATTGATAACCGTTAGCCCACCGGAGTAACTGGCTTCATTACCGGTATTAGAAAGTATGAGTGTACTGGATCCCGCTTTTGTAAGTGCGCTGCTACCGGAGAGAAGGCCTGAGAGAGTGGTCTCTGCATCGGTTGTGATTGTCGCATTGCTGGAGAGTGTGATCGCATTATCGATATCAGTGATTCCGGTGATGGAGAGATCACCACCATTCAGAGTAAGCGTTCCGTTGGAGAGTGCGTCATCATCGGCAATAGCCAAGGTTCCATTGGTAACCGTTAGCCCACCAGAGTAGCTGGCTTCATTACCGGTATTAGAAAGTATGAGTGTACTGGATCCCGCTTTTGTAAGTGCGCTGCTACCGGAGAGAAGACCTGAGAGTGTGGTCTCTGCATCGGTTGTGATTGTCGCATTGCTGGAGAGTGTAATGGCATTATCTACGGTAGTGGTTCCTGTGATGGAGATATTCCCTCCATTCAAAGTAACCGTTCCACCAGAGAGTGCATTATCATCAGAAATAGCCAATGTACCATTGGTCACAGTGAGTCCACCGGTATGCGATGCTTCGTTACCTGTATTGGACAGTGTCAGGGTACTGGTACCGCCTTTGGTTAGCACGTTGCTCCCAGAGATCAGACCAGAAATTGTAGTATCAGCACTGGCTGAGATGGTCGCATCGCTGGAGAGTGTAATGGCATTATCGATCGTAGTGGCTCCGGTGATGGAGAAATGACCGCCATTCAGTGTAACCGTTCCACCAGAGAGTGCATTATCATCTGTCACAGCCAATGTACCGTTGGTCACGGTTACAGTACCGGTATGTCCGGCTTCATTTCCTGCATTAGATAGTGTCAGAGTACTGGTACCACTTTTGGTCAGCGCACTGCTTCCAGAGATCAAACCAGAAATGGTTGCATCAGCACTGGCTGAGATGGTCGCATCGCTGGAGAGGGTGATCGCATTATCAATGGTGGTGGTTCCAGTGATGGAAAAGTTTCCTCCATTCAGAGTTATCGCTCCACCAGAGAGTGCATTATCATCTGTAACCGCCAAGGTACCGTTGGTCACAGTTACAGTACCGGTATGTCCGACTTCATTCCCTGTGTTAGATAGTGTCAGAGTACTGGTGCCGCTTTTGGTTAATGCGCTGCTTCCAGAAATCAGACCAGAAATGGTTGCATCAGCACTGGCTGAAATAGTCGTATCACTGGAGAGCGTGATGGCATTATCGATATCCGTGGCTCCAGTAATGGAGAGATCTCCTCCATTCAGGGTTATGCTCCCGCTACCCAACTGACTATCTGCCGAAATACTTAAAATACCTGCCGTGACCGAAATCCCACCACTGTGAGTATTACTACCTGAGAGTGTAACGGTTCCATCTCCAGTCTTGGTTATTGAACCGCTACCTGTAAGGTTAGAAGCGATTGTATCGCTATCACCACTACCACTTGTCAAATTCAACGAGCCGCTTAAACTAAGAGAATTCCCGGTGATGGTTACACCACTGCCATTGCTAAGATCCAAACTGAGACCATCTTCTATGGTAATATCAGAACCCAATGTAATGGTTTGAGAAGATCCAAAGGCACTGGAAGCCAGATAGATGGTTTGGTTTCCATCCTGGCTACTGGCAATAGAGGCTGCTTCTCTCAGTGTGATGGCATTTCTGTCACTATCAGAAGTATCACCAGTATCGTTAATATATATTGAATCTGAAGTAACGGTTACCGTAGCAGTAGCAGAAGAACTGTCACTGTTGGTCAATGTAAAGAGAATTGAGGCATCACCAGCCGGTGTATCATTTTGATATGTAATATTTTGCAGAATGTCAGAAACCAGCGCTGTTGTTGCAACATTACTACCACTAAACGTGATTGTCAGTACGCCATCGCTATTGGTAAAAGAGGCAAATGTGTTATCGGAACTGTCTTTGAGGTCGGAGCCACTGACGGTAAAATTACTGCTGCTGGAAAAAGCAAACGTATCCGAAGTGACAGCGGTACCAGTCCGCTGAACTTTGAGCGTTGCACCGTTGAAATCACCATTACCGCTGTTGAGCATGCCATGATAAGAGTCACTGGCAGTGGCATCGCCATCAAGCGTAACAGATAAACCAATACCTGCCCAGGAGACAGAACCGCTATCCAGGTTACTGAAAGAGGGAATACCTTGATTCAACCAGACTCGATTGGCTTCATTATCTCCATCGATCTCAATGGAACCGTTTCCCGCAATGAAATCAAGGTCACCATCACCATCAAGGTCTCCCATGGCAATGGAATGGGTTCTATTACTGCCTAATGTTTGGCTCGATTCAGTGAATGCTCCTGAACCATCGTTGATCCAGACGCGATTGGCGTGTTCCGCATTGAACCCGTAGTTGCCTTCGATAATATCAAGATCACCATCACCATCTATATCGCCCAATGCAACAGACTTGGTCTCATGGTCTCCTAATGTCTGGTTTGACTGCGTGAATGTTCCTGAACCGTTGTTAATCCAGATGAGGTTGTCAGCATTGTTTGTTCCACTTCTTCCTTCGATAAGATCAAGGTCGCCATCGCCATCTATATCGCCTAATGCAACAGCGATGGTGTCATAGTCTTGTAGAGCCTGGCCTGCGCTGGAAAATGTTCCTGAACCATCGTTAGTCCATATTTTGCTCCTTCCTGACTGGTCTGAACCTGCTCCTTCGGTCAGATCAAGATCACCATCTCCATCAATATCACCTAATACAAGAGACTAGGTATCCACTTAGCTCAAGTCCTATCCATTTAGATCAAGTAGGTTGTCACGGAGAAGACTTTTTTGGATTAGCTACCAGAGTCTGATATGGAGCTGGTTTGGTAATCACAGCTTGCTGAGCAAGCCGATAAAAAAGCATCCCACGGGCCTTAGATTTTCTTCTATTGAATCGAAATGTGAACTCGTCGAGATAGTACTCCAACTGATCCGCCTGCACTGCACCCTGAAGTGTGCCATTTAGCCATCTT
>JBQGBW010000225.1:0-3612 GCA_052043475.1 Magnetococcales bacterium HHB-1 | reverse complement strand
CCATACTGATCTGTGGGTCCATCGGTCGAAACATTATTCCAGATCCATTTGATATGATTTAATATTTAGTGCAAAACTATATCATAACCCTATCATCCTGGCACTGCACCACGTTCCTTAAATCAAGACTTTTTGCGGGAGACTCATACGATAGTCTTTACGCTGCTGGAGATCCAGATGGATGGCAACACCCTAAATAATTGATCATTTATCTTAAATATAACCAGGGCCTGCATCAACCGGATACCCATATCTTATTATATGAACCTTGGTCCCTGGATGGATGGTTTCTGGTATACCATTCAGGGTGGATTGGTTCTGGCTGCGACCACTTTAGTCTACTTTATTGTGGTCTTACCAGGTCAGAAACATCTGCGGGGGCGGCGGCGCATTCTCAATCAGGTTTTAGTGCAGGAGTCTGTTTATCAACGACCATCAATATAAAATATATGTAGAATAAAGGGGCAGAGAAGGCCTCCTTTATAAAGGAGGCGTCTCTCTTGCTTTTATATCAATCGGAGAGTTGGTGCAGCATGCCGGAGAGCAGGGCATTGCTATTATCTAAGGAGCCTCTTAAGCGGTCTGTCCTTTTGAATTGGGAAGCATAAGCCCGATGTACCCGATTAAAACGGCGCTCCTCTTTTTGCATTTTTTGCTCAAACTGTGCAATGCGCTGTTTTAAGCCACTGGTTTTATAAGCCAGTTTGGCGTAAGGTGCGGTCAGTTTGCTCATCAGTGATTCGATGCGCTGTACCAATCCTGAGACACCCTGTTTGGGATTACCCACCATCACCTCAGCAACAACGGGTGGGTTTTGATCGACAATCTGTTTAAACTTTTCTGGATCGATAAAGAGTTGCCCTTGATGGTGTTCATCGGTGGCGGCAAAAACACCAAGATCAAAAAGGGTATGGCTGTTTTCGCTGTTTTTCTCTTCAACAGCCCGATACATGGCGAGCAAAATTTCATCCAGCAACGGATCATCACCAAAGTGGCTATGGCGCTCTGTCTGAATGAGTGCGATCACATTATTAAAAATTTCCAAAAATTCCATCAGCCGTCTACGGATCTGATCGGGATTATGGGCAATCTTAATTGTAAACGGGGTATCGGTACTCTGTTTCAACTCCAGGGTGACATGGGGAATGATATTATTGACAATATTGGCATCACTGAATAGGGGAGGATTATCATCAATAATCAGTTTTGCTGCCTGTCCAGGATCGGTATGAAAGAAGTCACGATCCACCAGTGGTGCGCCACCAAAGCTTAGAGGTGCACGCAGTTGAGTGACCGGATCTAAGATACGGATGGAGTGGAGACGGGATTCAATGGTTTTACCACGGTCATTCCGTTCGAAGGCACCACTATCCTGTGCGGTGAGCAGCAGGCGGGCATAGAAGTTGTCTTGTTCGTAGAGAATACCCGCACGTACACCCGCTTGATCGCCAAAGTCCAGGGTGTTGACCTTATTGACGATATCATGCAGATTATCCCCGGGGTTTAGATCCACATCGTAGCGTTTACCATTGTAGATGAAGGTAAACGTTCTACCGGAGGTGAGTTCCACATGGGTGCGTATGGGTTGACCGGGATTATTAAAGTTGGGATCGTTATTTTTACCCAGTGCCATCGCGGCAAATGTGGCCAGTTGATCAATCTGTATGGTGTAAGTTGCAGGTGGTGCGATACCTGAGGTGGTGACATTAACCGCACGGGAGTTAAAGCTGCTTCCAGCACGTCCGGTAAAATTTTTCAGTGCCCGCGAATTGGCGGCTTTATGCTTTAGTGTGAGCAGTCGGCTCTCCAGACGCATAAAGGCATCGCGTTGAATCACAAAGGGGTTGTGTTGCTGTGCCGCTGGGCCGTAACTGCGGCGCATCTGCCTAAGCTGCTTGACAAAGCTTTCAGGTAGTCCTGTGTAACCGCCCTCATTACGGCTCTCCGTGGCACCAATCAGTGCATTGAGTACACCACCAATGCTTTTAAATTGCTGCATGGTTCCACTCCTCTATTGGACTTACTGATGTGTCGTGGAATCGAGGGTGGACAGATGACGTAATGTCACAAGATCGAAACTGTTGCGATAATAAAAAAGTCGCCATTCTCGTATCCCTTATAACTTCCTGTTTGAAGGTTTGGGAGAATGCCTCATTAATTTTCCAGGACAAAATTAATGAGATGCTATCATTTTCTCATTAATTATGTCAATGCCGATCCATAATCTTATCATGACAATCGGGTCGATAAAAAGCGGTTTTGTAGCGATATAAACGGGAGGGGTAGAATCTCATGATATCAGCCTCAACGGTCCATGTTGAAGGAATTCATGCTTAACGCATGATTTGAAATTTGCGCCATATTTTTAGATAACCTAAAGTTTTCACAGGATATCTTTATCTCTTAAATCCATAAGCGCACAGAGGATCTTTAAGCGATGCTTTAAACGCAGATGATCGTCTGCTTTTATCTATCGGCTGATCATATCGAAGGGATAATCTTTTTTATTGAGAAAAAATGAGGGCTTTTATAAGGAGGAGGTGTCTATAGAGGGAAGGTGATATTTGAGGAATGTTTTTTAATATTTTACTGTATTTTAATGGTATTTTATTACGGTTTAGATGTGGAGAGACGCGTCATTTTGAGAGCATGGTAGGATAATGTTGTTTTTATTTGCAATATTAGATCTGTATTGAAGTGGGTTGCTCATCATTGCAACCCAGCTAGATGGCCTGTTGATACTGTACGGTGTCGGCCCATTTTTTCATTGCAGCAGGAGAGATGGATACCTGATAAGCAGAAGCATGGCGTGGCCCGGTATTGGTTTTCTCAGGTTGTGTAGCAGCAGCAGCTTTAGTCTGGATGCGACCAGCGGCATTATAGCTATTCTGAGGGTCTCTCTTAGGGCCGGATGCTGTACGGATACCCTGTTGTTTTGTATAAGTTGAAATGCCAAATAAACTCATTGGACTGATCCTCTCTTATTGTTTTTATGGGCGATGGGGTTTGCCGATAGATAATGCATTGTTTGTGCCATATCTCTTTATTAATGTTTAATGTGCTTCTATCTATTTGTTATATTTTAATATAATATGATATATTAAAATTTCCTCTGGTGTTGGTTGATTGGCGTTTTATGGCAAGATAGGTAAACTTTTCTCTGTTGGCATAGCACTTTTGCCGCCTTCTATAGGACTAAAACGTGATGTCAATTTTTCAACATATTTTTTATTAAAAAATCAGTGAATATTTCGCTGATTTTTGTCATAGGGCTTGCATCATGAGATGTATTCTGCTCTACTAAAAGTAATAGGATGATTTAACAGATATAAAGAAGGAGTGTACGGATGGAATTAGATGAACTAGGTATCCACTTAGCTCAAGTCCTATCCATTTAGATCAAGTAGGTTGTCACGGAGAAGACTTTTTTGGATTAGCTACCAGAGTCTGATATGGAGCTGGTTTGGTAATCACAGCTTGCTGAGCAAGCCGATAAAAAAGCATCCCACGGGCCTTAGATTTTCTTCTATTGAATCGAAATGTGAACTCGTCGAGATAGTACTCCAACTGATCCGCCTGCACTGCACCCTGAAGTGTGCCATTTAGCCATCT
>JBQGBW010000224.1:0-3615 GCA_052043475.1 Magnetococcales bacterium HHB-1 | reverse complement strand
AAGGTAAAGCAGAAGGTAAAGCAGAAGGTAAAGCAGAAGGTAAAGCAGAAGGTAAAGCGGAACTCCTTTTACGCCAATTCCAGAAAAAATTCGGCAATGTCCCTGCTTGGGCTAATGAGAAGCTCAAAACAGCAGATTCCCAAAGCCTGGAGATTTGGGGAGATCGAATCCTGGATGCTTCTTCAATCGATGAAGTCTTCAAGCAATAGAGAGAATTTCTTCCTTGATGTGGCAATATTTTCTAAAGAGGTTATCCTTAAGGCATTTCAAACGGTTGGCATTTTTTTTGTTGCAAGTGGCTCGGATATGATCATTAATATATGAATATAAAGATTTTGCCTAGCAACAAAAATGAAAGGGAACAATCATGTCTAAGCAACAACATGACGGTGAGACGAACTCTATTAACCGTAGAGAGATCCTTTTTGGTTTGGGTGCCGTAGGAACAGGGCTTGCTGCTTCAGCGCTCACCTCTTCTTCGGCGCTGGCCTCTTCCCATGGTGGTCACAAACATGATCATTCTAAAGCCTCTACATCACGGCCTGAGCATATTGCCCATGAGGAGGTGATCGATACGGCTTTAGAGTGCGTTAAAGATGGTGCGATCTGTCTTGATGGCTGTATCATTGTTCTTGGTACAGGCAACCCCTCCATGAAAGAGTGTATTCGTGCGGTTTCAGAAATGTTGCCCGCCTGTCAGACTCTGGCGCGACTGGCCTCGCTCAACTCAAAACACCTGGCTAAAATGGCGCAGGTCTGTATTGATGTGTGTAATTCATGTGTTGATGAGTGTAAGCCTCATGCGGAGCATCATTGGGAGTGCAAAAACTGCATGGAGTCTTGCCAAAAGTGTATTAAGGCGTGCAAAAAACTGGTTGCCTGACGCTTTTGATTTAGCTTATATATGTTGTTTTTGAATGAAAATCGCTTGAAAGAGAGGGTGGCGCATTTTGATTCATGGCGCACATGTTGATCTTACAAAATAAGCAAAGCGTTCTTTCAAGCGATTGCCCTGGATCCTGTCGCATTTAGGATTCGACTGAATCGAGAAAAATGTTATTATAGAATATTTCTTAGAAACCAAAAACGTGTTCTTATCTCTAAAACAAGGATTGGTAGAATGGCTGCTGAGGCGCGTGCCCGTGTAAAATTGATCGAAGGCATTCAGATGCTGGGTGAGTCTGGCTCTGGACATACGGTGGTGATGGATGCCTCCCCTGCGGTGGGGGGACGAAATATGGGTATCCGGCCCATGGAGATGCTGCTGATTGGTATGGCGGGCTGTAGCTCAATTGATGTCTTAAATATTCTTCGTAAAGGGCGTCATACAATTGATGATTGTGAAGCCAACATCAAAGGGGTTCGTGCAGAGGGGGAGCCTAAGGTGTTTGTCGAGATCAAGCTTCATTTTGTTGTCACTGGAGCGTCTCTCTCTGAGAGAGCGGTCTCCCGGGCAATCGATCTCTCCATGGAAAAATACTGTTCCGCCTCGATTATGCTGGGTAGGACTGCAAAAATTCGTACATCATTTGAGATTCATAATAAAGACGATGAGACAGCATAACTTAAAATCTCCATTATCTTCTCTATCATCTCCTATTTGAAAACAGAGGGTAAGCGATGGTCGCTCTGAATAAAAAAGCTTTTCTGGCAAAAACAGGTGCTGTGCTGCTTGGAATGTTTCTGCTGATCTCTTCACTGCCTCTGGCGGCTTCGGATAATCTGGTGGCGGGAGAAGATTATATTGAGGTGGCAGATCGTTTTCCTGATGATCTTCCTAAAGATCGTCCAGAGATTCTAGAAATTTTTAACTTTAAATGTCCCCATTGCTATCATCTTCATGGTCCTTTAGAGGCGTGGCAGAAAAAAAACAGCCATCAATACCGTTTCCGTGCACTGCCGCTCTTCTGGGGCCGACAATCCGATCTACCCGCAAGAGCCTATTATGCCGCGCGTTATGAGGGCAAAGGTCCTGAGATGCTCAATGCACTCTTCGATATGCAGTTTGGTTCGGGTTCGGGAGATATTGAGAATCGGGATGATCTCTTTTTTCTTCTCGACGATTTAGGCTTGGATGAGAAAAAATTCTCTCAACGTCTGAGTAGCTTTGGTATTAAACATCTGGTTCAAAAAGCACAGAGTGAAGCAGAGCGCTATGGGATTAATTTTACTCCTGCAATCGTGATTAATCGGCGCTATATGGTCTCCATGACCCAGGCTAAAGGTGATAATAAGCGGCTTTTTGAGCTGATTGAAATTTTGGCTAAACGGAAAGAGTGAGTTTTTTACAGATGTTTTTGTTTATTGCGGCGATATTTTAGGATATCGTCGTTTTTTTTATGGTTTGCATGGCGTGCACAATTTTAGGTGGTTGAGCCATTCCGCTTTTGGGCTGATTAGAAAATGAAAATTTTTGTTGGATTAAAGCAGGTTCCTGATCCTCTTGTCTCTGTACCGTGGTTGGATGATCAAACGTTGCCTGATTTCTCAGGGGTTAAGCCGGTGATCAACCCTTTCGATGAGATCGCTTTAGAGGCGGCTGTTCAACTGAAAGAGCAGGGGATTGCAAAAGAGGTGATCGCATTCTCTGTGGGCGTAGTTCAAGTTTCAGAGATGCTGCGTACTGCATTAGCCTTAGGTGCGGACCGTGCGCTCTTAGCTGAAATCAGTGAATCGACCATATTAGGTCTAAAACCGATGAATCTGGTTGAGATCTTTCAATATATTTTAACAAAGAAGGTTTCAGCGGATTTGATTTTATTAGGCAAAATGGCGGTGGATAGCGAGAATCAACAGACTGGCGCGTTGTTGGCTGAGCGGTTAAATATCCCTTTTGTCTCTTCTGCTGTGGATCTGAAGTGTGATTCCGATAGAGGAAGAATAACTGTAACCAAAGAGACCGATTATGGTTTGGAGTGTGTGGAGATCCCTTATCCAGCGATCATCTCCTGTGATCTACGTTTGAATGAGCCGCGTTATGCGAGTCTTCCTAATATCCTTAAAGCCAAAAGAAAACCATTAGAAGTTGAGCCGATTGATCCTCAGCTTCTTACATCTCAGAATCATTGGCATATTGAGGGGTTCTCCTCTCCACCCCAGCGTCCTCGTGGAAAAACGGTGGCCTCCGTGACGGCGTTGGTGGAGGCACTTGTTTCAGATGGAGTACTCTCATGACGGTTTTAGTCTTTTCAGAAATTTTCGGTGGTGTGTTGCAGCCGGCGACGCGAAGGGTGTTGAAGGCCGCTGGTCATCTTTCCGATGACGTTGTGCTGATCACTTTTGCTGAGCCAGGATCTTCTATGACGGATCCGTGCCAATATTGGGAGGGTGTGGATCGGATCATTCATTTAGAGCATGCGCGTTTTTTTCAGCCTTTAGTGGAGGATCTGGTGGAGGCGATGGCGCAGTTGCTGCGTGATTCTGAAAAAATGGGTTTATCTTCCATTTCGCATGTTCTGTTTCCAGGGACATTTTTTGGCCGGGATATTATGGCGCGTTTGGCGGCGCGTTTTAACAGTGAGTCATTTACAGATATTCGTGAGATTATTGATGCAAATCATGTATCCAGGGCTGTATTTGCGGGCAACATATTGCTCTCTTTAAAGCTGGATCATT
>JBQGBW010000223.1:0-3626 GCA_052043475.1 Magnetococcales bacterium HHB-1 | reverse complement strand
GGGCTCACTCAAAGATGTTCTTTTCAATCTGCAAGACTATCTTGGTTTGGATAACAAAGAGATCCAGATGATCTTAAAGCAGGCGAAGAGACAGCGCTCTTTTCTTCCCATAAAAGTAAAATCTCACTTAGAGTGGCCGGTGGTCTCTCGCCTGGAGTCCAGAATTTATCGTTTTCCAGGCACAATGATTCAGGTTCAGTCGCTCAGGCACTACCCTTATGCGGGATTGGCAGCCCATGTTCTAGGCTATCTTGGTGAAGTGAGCAAAAAGGATAAAATCTACTTCTCCAATAACCGTTTCCGTCCTGGAGATCTGGTGGGAAAAACTGGCATGGAGCGCCTCTATGAGCCCATATTAAGAGGGATTGAAGGTGTGCGGGAGGTGGAGTCCAATGCGGTGGGAAGGCAGGTGAGAGAGTTGCATCGTACCCCGCCAAAACCTGGCAAGGATCTCTACCTTACGCTGGATATTGCGCTGCAAAAAGAGGCGGAGGAGGCTTTAGGAGGGAAGGCCGGAGCGGTTGTTGGGCTTGATCCCCGTAATGGCGAGATCCTTCTGATGGCCAATACCCCCGCTTATGATCCCAATCAGTTTATTCGTGGTTTTGGTCCAGGAGAGTGGAAAAAACTGATTAATGACCCCTTACGTCCATTGAGCAATAAGGCGATTCAAGGGCAGTATCCCCCCGGTTCAACCTTTAAAGTGGTGGTGGCCTTGACCGCTTTGAAGTATGGCATCATTTCGCCTAAGGAGAAACTCTTCTGTGGCGGTCATCTTATGCGTCATAAACACCGCTTTCACTGCTGGCAGCGACATGGCCATGGCTATGTGGATATGGTGACCGCTTTAGAGCGTTCCTGTGATGTCTACTTTTATCGTCTGGCTGAAAAAATGGGCATTGATCTTATTGCCAGGGAGGCGGAACGCTTTGGTTTAGGACAGTTTCTTGATGTGGGGTTGGAGGGAGAAAAGTCGGGATTGATTCCTAACCGGGCCTGGAAGCGCATCACCCGTAATGCGGCCTGGTATCCTGGAGAGACCTTGATCGCCGCCATTGGGCAGGGTTTTGTTTTAGCAACCCCTCTTCAGATGGCGAGCATGATCTCGGTGGTGGCCAATGGCGGAACGCTCTACCAGCCCACACTGGTGCGGCAGGATGGCTATGCGCCGCATCCACGCGTTCGGCGGCGCTCCTTTATTTTACCGGATCATCTGGCGGTGATCCGGCGCGGGTTGGAGCAGGTCTATTATGGTGTTCAAGGTACAGCGCGCCGGGCGCAACCGGAGATGGTCCGGGCGGCCGGAAAGACGGGAACTTCTCAGGTGGCGAGTCATAAGCGTAGTCGCAGTGGTGCGATTATCCGCTCTAAAAATGCCCGTCTGCAAGACCATGCACTTTTTGTGGCTTACGCGCCGGTGGATGCCCCTGAAATTGCACTCTCTGTGATTGTGGAGCATGGTGGTCATGGTGGCGCGGCGGCGGCTCCAGTGGCCAAAAGGATCTTTGATTATCTCTTCCACCGCTCTTGATTTTTAAAAGAGGATTACTGAGTTAGAAGGTAAAAAAAATGCTCTATAATCAGCCAGCGGATCGTCCCGATTTTTATGCACGCTTAAAAAGCTTTCCCTGGGATCTCTTAGGGCTTCTGGTGCTGATTGCGCTTTTGGGATTGGGGATTCTCTACTCGGCTGTGGGGGGGGAGAAAAACATTCAGTTTCTCTTTCATCAGGGGGGGCGTTTTGTTTTTGCGATTTTGATGATGATGATCATCGCTCTGGGGAAGGGGGAGCGATTCTATCGGCGCTATGCTTATGTTTTTTTTGCAATCACATTGGTTCTTCTGCTTTTAGTGCCCTTTCTTGGCAGTATCGGTATGGGCGCGCGGCGTTGGCTCCAGATCGGTTCTTTTCGTCTGCAACCCTCCGAGTTGATCAAAGTGACCTTGGTTCTGGCTTTGGCGCGTTATTTCCATGATCTGGCGCGCTCTAAACCCTTGGGGTGGCGGGAGTTGTGGGGGCCTCTGTTGCTGATGGGACTGCCTCTTTTTCTGATTATCAAACAGCCTGATCTGGGTACGGCGATTCTGGCGGCACTGGTGGGGGGGACGGTTGTTTTTGTGGCGGGATTGCCAGGACGGGTGATCGTTTTTCTTGCTGCTTTTGGTGCCGCACTCTCGCCTGTATTATGGAGTTTTCTGCATGGCTATCAGAAACAGAGAATTTTAACGCTCTTTAATCCAGAGAGTGACCCTTTAGGGGCGGGATATCATATTATTCAATCAAAGATTGCTGTCGGCTCTGGTGGTCTTTTAGGGAAAGGCTTTATGGGGGGGAGTCAGAGTCATCTTAACTTTTTGCCCGAGCGACATACCGATTTTATTTTTTCTGTTCTGGCCGAAGAGTGGGGCTTTGTGGGCTGCATTATTGTTTTATTTCTTTATGGAATTGTGACCTTGCGAGGACTTCTTATTGCCTCAGCGGCTAAAAACCGTTTCGGTATTTTGGCGGCAACCGGGTTCACGATGTTGCTTCTTTTCCATGTTATCATTAATATCGGAATGGTTCTTGGTACGTTGCCTGTGGTCGGATTGCCGCTTCCTCTGATCAGTTATGGGGGGAGCTCTATGTTTACAACCATGATTGCAATGGGTATCCTGGCACATATTCATATCCACTCCAAGCATCACGGGCAGCCGGCAACCCTGGAAGAGCCCCAGAAAAAACGTGATGACCCGCCGCCTGAAGAGACTTGATCTCAATCTTAGGTGTCTAAAAAAATGGTCACACCCCTTTAAGGAGGTTGCATAACCGATGTATCTTTCTCAATTGGCGGATCAACTGGATCTGGAATTTCGTGGTGAAGATGTCAAAATAACCGGTGCGGCACCGTTGGAAGAGGCTGATGATGGTGACATTACCTTTATTACTGAGAAAAAATGGCTCTCAAAAGCAAAAGATGTGACCGCCGTTGTTGTGCCGCCCAAGTTGGTGGAGTCTCTGGGAGGGACGCCTTATCTGGTGAGTCGTATTCCAGCCATCGACTTTGCCCGTATTGCGGAACTCTTTGGTGCACAGGAGATGCAGTTCTCTGGTATCGACCGCACGGCCTCTATCCATGAAACATCGCAGTTGGGCAGAGATGTGGCTGTGGGCGCGCATGCGGTGATCGGACCAGATGTTCGCATCGGTGATCGGACAGTGATCCACCCAGGTGCGGTGATTCACGAACGTACGGTGATCGGCTCAAACTGTGTGATCCAGAGCAATACGGTGATCGGTGGTGAGGGGTTTGGCTATGAGTATTATCGGGGGAAGCATCAGCGCATTCCTCATTTTGGTAATGTTCATATTGAAGATTCTGTGGAGATTGGTGCCAATACCACCATTGATCGGGCCCGCTTTGGTGAGACGCGCATTGGTCGAGGAACGCGCATCGATAATCTGGTGCAGATTGCGCATAATGTACATGTGGGGCGTAATGTTTTGATTATCGGTCAGGCGGGGGTGGCGGGATCTTGTCGTATCGAAGATGGTGCTGTTATTGGCGGGAAGGTTGGGATTATTCCTCATACGGTGGTTGGTCAAGGCGCGCGGGTGGCTTCCGGGTCCGGCGTGATCGAAGATG
>JBQGBW010000222.1:0-3659 GCA_052043475.1 Magnetococcales bacterium HHB-1 | reverse complement strand
TTTGTTGCTGCATCGGAACAGGGTAAGCCCTCACATCTCCACGTTTGTGGTAGGAACTCCGTAAGGATGAACGATGGATGTCAGGGTATAGGAGTGTCGAGGAAGCGAATGCTTGTTTGTAATGAACAAGATAGGGCAATACCTAATCCGAGAGGATGCTGACTTCGACATGGTTTCGGATCATGATCAGTCTGGGGAATAATATGAACGGAGCAAGGCAATCTTGGGAAACCCCACTTCCTTATATAAGAGGGGTTTGTGCGGCTCCGGTTACACTTTCAGTATGGGACTCAGTTGACTGGGAAACAGTTGGAACGAATGTATAAAACTCCAGACAACGATTGTGAAGACTGTAAAGGAGCATTTTTACACCCCACCAGCCATGGGTGCCTTACTCGACGCTTGAGCCGTGTGAGGTGAAAGTCTCATGCACGGTTCTTTAGGGGAAAAGGCGCCCGATTTATCTAACATTGAACCTCACAAATATTTCCCTTATAGTTAGAGAATAAACTTAGATCAGTCCCTCATCAGACAGGGGGCAGACGATGGACTTCACCTGGGATATCAATAAAGAGTACGGAAATATACGCAAGCATGGTATCTCTTTTACCGAAGCTGTTACCGTGTTTGACGACCCCAACCTGATTACGATTGACGACTTGGATCACTACGAATATCGAATGGTACATACTGGAATATCACGCCAAACACGTTGCCTGATCGTGGTCACTTCATTCCATACCGAAGCGAATCGGATTATTTCAGCCAGAAAGGCAACGAAGAGAGAAACACAGAACTACTACAGGAGTTTACGATGAAAGACGAATATGATTTTTCGAAGGGGAGACGTGGTGCTTTTTGTAAGGCCCCTGGAAAGACATTCCTGACACTCTGTTTGGACGATGATGTGGTATCATGGTTTAGAAATAACGTTAAAGAAAAGGGTGGCGGGAGTTCTGTTGCAGATATGAATGATGTATTAAAAAAGTATGTGAAAGAACAACAACTCTCTTCAGACTAACCTCTTATGTTGTGATGCGTCACAAGCCAAAGATGATGTGAGACTTGTGACGAAAGGTAAGAGAACTTTAGAATAGTTTGCTTGAAGTGACAGAAATTCAACATACATAAATATCAGTTGTGAAAGATCCGGGATGAGCGTTGATTGCTGATATGAGATCGTTTGTCTGGTGCTTCAATAGATTGTGATTATCGATTTGGTTACATAATCTGTTCACCAATATTCCGAATGGTGTGTGTCGCTTTACGGCGGTAGATATTCTGAGATGTAAGAATCAGGGTTGTCCATTCTGGAGGAGTGATTTTCTCAAGAATATTATGAAGGATACGCTCCTGGCTCCAGATAAATTTCCAACGGTTGATCTGAATCAGTAATACATAGCAGGGCCATTCTGGGAAGTGTTGTACCTGTTTTTGTGCCAGCCACGCTGCTTTGATTAAACCTTTCTGTTCTTCAAGCGTTTTTTTAAGAATTTCACGCATCTTCTTACTGCTTCCTGGCGCCAGATAGGTATCTTTTCGGTGGATGTTGACTCTCTCCTGTTCCGCTTTCTCTATCTTTTCTTCATAGCGATTAAGATAGTTTAGCCAACTCTCCTGCTCCTGTTTACGTTTGGGTTGGTGATTAAGATAATGCAGTGCAATATGGCACGCATCGGTGGTATAGCGAAAATTTTTGCGTGCCTGTAATAGATAGGGTAGGGCCTGTTCATTCTTATTCTGTAGATGAAGAAGACGCCCAATCTCCCAGTTCACATCAGTATTTTCTGGATCGTGGTGGTGATAGCGTTGATAGAGTGTCAAGAGATCATCTGCAGGTAGAAAGCGTTCCGCAAGGGAGGCATAAAGCAGAAAATCGTTCTCCTGCCGCTGTTCTGGTGGTGTGGTGATCTCTGTCTCACGGCTCCACTGGGTAATCGCCTCCTGATGTTCCTGATATTGCTGATGCCAGGTTGTCTTAATCATCTCCACCCAGCGCTGATTAAATTGATGAATTGTTGTGGCATACTGTTTTTCTAACAGCCACTCCGCCGCAGTGGGTGAGGTGAGACAACCGATCTTCTGCATGGGCATATCGAGTGACTTTAAACGAATATGCGTGGGCGGATGGGTCTCCTCGGGATCTTCATGCTGATTTTTGATCTCTGTTGCTTTTTTTTGCCACTCTTGATCGGTGAGTTGGCGTCGATAAAAAAAGTGGCTGAGATGGGTAAAATAATCGGATGGCGGCTCGGGTTGCGCTTTATGGCGTTCTAAAATCTGGGGTAGAAACTCCTCTTCCCAGAGTTGATAACGGATATCTGTTGTGGTGAGTGCAGCGGCGGTGGCTTCTGGGGAGGTGGCCTGCATGGCTAAGGCGTCGGCCTTAAGTTCATGTTGTCGCATGCTTAAGAGGGTGTGGCGGTGAAAAAAAGGGAGATACCAGAGAAAAAAACGGTGCAAAATGTGGCTGATCATGCCAGAGGTCTGTTCAAAAACAGTGATGATCTGTATCCAGCGCAGACGTGTTGTGTAGACCCATTGATTAAAACGGCTGTGTGTGAGCGAGAAGTGCGCCAGTTCATGGGCGATTACGGCCTGAAAGGTGCGGGGTTCTAACATGCTCATGAGGGGAACGCCCAAAACCAATATATTATGGAAACCGAAAAAAAAGAGACCAAAACGGGGCATCTGAATGGCGGAAGCGTTGATATCCATGGTGAGATAGACCGCATGGATCTTTTTTGCGCCAACTTTTTTACGGAGGGTTTCGATCTCTTGAAAGAGTATTGGGTAGTTCTCTGGTTTGAGCAGAATGCCTTCAATGGGCGGCGTACGCACCCAGATGGCACGGAGAAAACTGAGTAGGAGTAAGGGAAGGGCGATAATCAGTTTAAATTGAATCAGTACAATCCAGAGAATGGGGTGGTAAACACCTTCGAGAGTGAGAAAGAAGAGGAGAGCAAAAAAGAGAAAAAAGAGCAGAAAGGCGAAGAGCAGCACAGCGTAACCCAAAAGTGTAATGAAAACAATTTTGAGGCTATGAAAAGAAGTGAGATTAGCCATAGTGATACGTGTGTGCTTATGTGGAGAGGAGTAAAGTGATTAGGATAGCATAGGTATGGCTCTTTTTGGCAGTGAAAGTTAAGGAGATCATTAAAAAGAAAAAAAAAGGATACCCAAAAAAACAGGGTATCCTTTTTAAAAGTGATCGTTAAGCGTTTATGGCATCAACCAAAACCATCCGCCATAATACTTTGGAACCAGCTCTCATTGAAGCGGGCTTCTTGTTTACGGATATCCTCAGGGGCCTTACCATCGGAGAGACCACCGGCAATCTTACTGATGGTATCCCCTTTCAGTTTATAGACTGCGGCAACAGAGATACCCCAATCGGGTGAGAGCATACTGTAGCAGGTGTTCACGTAGGAAGCTTCACCGGGATCGCGTCCATTGAGCATATCGACGACCGCAGCGGCGGCCACTTTAGCTTGCGAGTTAGCGGCATAACCTGATTTAGGCATTTTTGCAGCCATTGAGGCGTCACCGATGATATGAATGCCCTTATGTACGGTGGACTCAAAGGTCTTTTTATCCACAGGACACCAGTCACCGCCATTGGTGAGACCAGCGGCATGGCCGATTGCTCCCGCTTTTTG
>JBQGBW010000221.1:0-3690 GCA_052043475.1 Magnetococcales bacterium HHB-1 | reverse complement strand
CGGTACATTTAGAGGTGGTGTTCAAGAGAAACATATTCAAGCCTACCTGAATGAATACACTTTTCGGTTTAATCGCCGATTTTGGCGTGGCCCAGCTTTTAAACGTGCTCTTAATTTGGCAACAGAAGCTGAGTGTTGGCCAACATACGATAGTCTTTACGCTGCTGGAGATCCAGATGGATGGCAACACCCTAAATAATTGATCATTTATCTTAAATATAACCAGGGCCTGCATCAACCGGATACCCATAAAAACGTATATTTAAATAGAATAAAATAGCGACGGACAAATAAGACAGGCCAAAACAAGGCCATTTTTTTCTTCAGCCCTCAGACACCACGACTAAAAAGAGCCGCCTCAAAACCGACACAGAGCAATGATCAATAGACAACGCCCCCAAGGTTACGCGCCCCAGGGCTTTAAAAGTTGATGCTGAATATCCAGATGGTCTAAAAGACGCGCAACCACGAAGTCAATCAGATCGTCAACCTCTTGGGGTTGATGATAGAAACCTGGTGCTGCGGGCATAATCATAGCCCCCATACGCGTCAAAGAGAGCATGCTCCCTAAATGCTGTTCTGAGAAGGGCATTTCACGCACTAAAAGAAGCAGCGGCCACCGCTCTTTAAGCGCAACGGCCGCCGCCCTGGTAATCAGATTATGGGCTAGACCGGCGGCAATGGCATTTAACGTCCCCATAGAGCAAGGTGCGATAACCATCGCTCGCCTTCCCGATGACCCAGAAGCGATTGAAGAGAACCAGTCATCAAGCGCGTGATGACTCAGCATCTCTTTTGAGGAGGAGAAATAGTCTTCCAGCATACTCTGGGTCTGAGATTGGTTTAAATTGCGCCAATCCAGAGCGGTCTCCTGATGGATCACAACGCGGGAGGCTTCCGACAACAAAAGATGCACCGGCCTCCTCTTCTGCAACAGTGTAGAGATCAGTTTTAATCCATAAGGAGCCCCTGAAGCTCCAGTCATCGCAACCACAACCGGCCTTTCCATAACACCCTTCTTTAAAACAATCCTTTTAAGAAAACTACCCTTCAGTCCACATAATCAGTGCAGGATAACCAGGGATACGCCAGCGCAACCCCGCCTGTGCCGCATCTGCCCGTGTTTCAAACGGCCCTAAACGGACCTGATAACGCGTTTTTGTCCCTCTTTTGGTACGAAAGACACGAATCGGCGCCTCCTCGCGATAGAGTACACTGGCCTGCTCCAACGCTTTACGCATATTACCAAAAGCACCAAGCTGTACGGCAAAACCTCGCGACCGCTTCCCTTCTTGAGCAACATGAACTCTTCTTAAGTGTGTTGGCTCGCTATGCCCCCCCTCCTCCTTCTCCTCCTCCTGGGGAGGAAGAACAACACGACGGGAACGCAACTCAGAGTAAAATTTTAATTTAAAATGTTCATTAGACTCATGCGTTTTAGAAATTCCAGTTTTCTCTCTCTTCTTAGCAATCTCAATACGGATCGGCTCTAACGGAATCGGCTTCTGACGTTTTAATCCATGCCCCTCATCTTCTTCATCCGCTAAAAAGCCGCGTTCACCAGGAATTTTTCCTTCCTGCATCGCTTTGGCAAGATAGTCCTCTTCAAGAACCACCTCTTCATCCGCAACCACGGCTTCGACATCCAAACCAAAGAGTGGAAGCAGTTGCGCAACCAGAAGCCCCCCTGTCAACAGAACAAAAAAGATCACTGTCACCGGACGCAGGCGACGCTCCCCTTTAGGAAGCGGACGCATCCCGGAGCGAATAGGGGAAGATTGCCACTGCTGTTGACGTTTTTTTTGCGATGATTTAAATAGCCCCATTATCCACCGAACCTGTTCTTCTCAAACGAACATTTATGCCCGACACTTAAAAATCCAGCACTACGCGCCAGATATCTCATGTTAAAAACAACAACCGTGCTGCTGCAACATCCATTCCTAATCTTTTCGATACAGCAACAAAAGCTTTGTCATCCATATTTTCTCTTTATTTCTCAAAAGCATGGTTTTTAAATGCGACGTTTAAGAAACTTTTTTTCTCCATTATTCCAACACGCCAGACAATTTTTTTTCTTCACTAATGCAGCTATCCTTGCAAAATAGCCTGGAGTTATGTTGGAATATTGACAAGAGGATGCCACATCTAAAAAAAGAGAGCGCAACGTGACCAGACCCTGGATCAACAATCCGATTAAAAGCCCTTCAGAGTCCATGCAGCAAGCCGCGCGTGCACGACAGAACCGTCTCACAAAGCCTCAGGGCGCTCTGGGACGTCTGGAGGATCTTGTTATACAACTGGCTGGCTTACAAAACCAGGAGAAGCCCTGCGTCGATCCTGCGAGAATCGTTGTTTTTGCCGCCGATCACGGCATTATCAATAGTACACCAGAGCTTTCCGCTTATCCTCAGTCTGTCACTGAGGAGATGGTAAAAAACTTCTCTTCTGGCGGGGCCGCGATCTCTGTGCTGGCAAAACATCTTGATATTCAACTGGAGCTTGTGGATGTTGGCATTCTAAACGATCCCGGCCCCCTTCCAAAACTCATCAGCCAGCGCATTGCCCCAGGCACAAAAGATTTCCGCAGAGGCTCTGCCATGACCGCCCAGCAGTGCAATCATGCGCTTAAAGCGGGACGGGATGCCGTGCTTCGCGCCAAAGAAGCGGGCGTCAAACTTTTTATCGGTGGTGAGATGGCGATCGGCAACACCACTTCTGCATCCGCCATTACCAGTACCATCGCCTCCGTGCCGCCTGAGGCGGTTGCTGGCCCCGGAACAGGCATCACAGAGCAGGGCATTGCAGAGAAAGCCCAATCGATCCACGACGCCCTCTCATTTCATATTCTAAATATCCGCACCCCCCTAGATGCGCTCTCCCGACTGGGCGGTTTTGAAATTGCAGCACTCACTGGTGCCTTTATCGCCTGTGGTCAGGAAGGCATACCTGCTTTAGTGGATGGCTATATCGCCACAGTCGCGGCAACCCTTGCAGTCAATCTTCGCGCCTCCTTAAAAGCGTGGCTCATCTTCTCACATCACTCCGCTGAACCTGGACACCTCACCCTGCTTCGCGCCCTAAAAGAGACACCGCTGCTGGATCTCAATATGCGTTTAGGTGAAGCCTCTGGTGCGGCAACGGCATTTCCTCTACTGCGTCTAGCCTGTGCACTGCACGCTCAGATGGCCACCTTCGAGGATGCCGGAGTCTCTCAGGCATGAGTCAGCAGTATTCCACTCTCCACATCGATCTACTTCGCCATGGCAAGCCAGAAGGGGGAGATCGCTATCGGGGATGGCAGGATGATCCTCTCTCCCCTCAAGGATGGCAAGAGATGCACCAAGCCATCGAGAAAAAAAACTTTCCCTGGACAGAGATCATCACCTCACCACTGCAACGCTGTCGCCACTTTGCCGAGAAAATTGCCCAAGAAAGAAACATCCCGATAACCATAGAACCCCGTCTAAAAGAGTTGCACTTTGGCCGTTGGGAGGGCCTTACCGCAAAAGAGATTCTAGAACTGGATAATCAGCTTCTGATTCAGTTCTGGAAGAATCCCCTTAAGAACCCTCCCCCCGAAGGAGAGGATCTTCATCAACTACAAAAGCGCGTTACAGAAGCATGGTATGATATTCTTAATCATAAAAAGAAGCAGCACATCCTGCTCGTAAGCCACAGCGGTGTGTT
>JBQGBW010000220.1:0-3771 GCA_052043475.1 Magnetococcales bacterium HHB-1 | reverse complement strand
CAGTTTCACTACGCCTTGGGAGTGACTCTGGAGAAGACATCAATGTCACTGCGCACTTACAAAAGCGGGATCCAGTACACTCATACTTTCTAATACCGGTAATGAAGCCAGCTACTCTGGTGGGCTAACAGTTACCAATGGAACCTTATCTCTTGCCGATGATGATGCGCTCTCCAGCGGAACAGTAACTCTGAATGGCGGTGATCTCTCCATTACCGGAACCACTGATATCGATAATGCCATTACCGTTTCCAGCAACGCGACAATCACCACCGATGCAGAAGCCACACTCTCTGGTCTTCTCTCTGGAAGCAGCGCACTTACAAAAGCGGGATCCAGTACACTCATACTTTCTAATACCGGTAATGAAGCCAGCTACTCTGGTGGGCTAACGGTTACCAATGGAACCTTATCTATTGCCGATGATGACGCACTCTCCAGTGGAACGCTTACTCTGAATGGAGGAGATCTCTCCATCACTGGAACCACTGATATCGATAATGCCATTACCGTTTCCAGCGATGCGACAATCACAACCGATGCAGAAATCACACTCTCTGGTCTTCTCTCTGGAAGCAGCACACTTACAAAAGCGGGATCCAGTACACTCATACTTTCTAATACTGGTAATGAAGCCAGCTACTCTGGTGGGTTAACAGTTACCAATGGAACCTTATCTATTGCCGATGATGACGCACTCTCCAGCGGAACACTTACTCTGAATGGTGGAGATCTCTCCATCACCAGAACCACTGATATCGATAATGCCATTACCGTTTCCAGCAATGCGACAATCACCACCGATGCAGAAACCACTCTCTCAGGTCTTCTCTCTGGTAGCAGCGCACTTACAAAAGCGGGATCCAGTACACTCATACTTTCTAATACCGGTAATGAAGCCAGTTACTCCGGTGGGCTAACGGTTACCAATGGAACCTTATCTATTGCCGATGATGATGCGCTCTCCAGCGGAACGCTTACTCTGAATGGCGGAGATCTCTCCATCACCGGAATCACTGATATCGATAATGCGATCACACTCTCCAGCAATGCGACAATCACAACCGATGCAGAGACCACACTCTCTGGTCTTCTCTCCGGTAGCAGCGCACTTACAAAAGCGGGATCCAGTACACTCATACTTTCTAATACCGGTAATGAAGCCAGCTACTCTGGTGGGCTAACGGTTACCAATGGAACCTTATCTATTGCCGATGATGACGCACTCTCCAGTGGAACGCTTACTCTGAATGGAGGAGATCTCTCCATCACTGGAACCACTGATATCGATAATGCCATTACCATTTCCAGCGATGCGACAATCACAACCGATGCAGAGACCACGCTCTCTGGTCTTCTCTCTGGAAACAGCACACTTACAAAAGCGGGATCCAGCACACTCATACTTTCTAATACCGGTAATGAAGCCAGTTACTCCGGTGGGCTAACGGTTACCAATGGAACCTTATCTATTGCCGATGATGACGCACTCTCCAGCGGAACGCTTACTCTGAATGGTGGTGATCTCTCCATCACCGGAACCACTGATATCGATAATGCCATCACACTCTCAAGCAATGCGACAATCACAACCGATGCAGAGACCACGCTCTCAGGCCTTCTCTCTGGAAGCAGCGCACTTACAAAAGCGGGATCCAGTACACTCATACTTTCTAATACCGGTAATGAAGCCAGTTACTCTGGTGGGTTAACGGTCAGTAATGGTACATTAGCCGTTGCCGATGATGATTCTCTTAGCAGTGGTGTTATTACACTTGCAGGCAATACAGTCTTAGAGATGACTGGCCAAACAGATATCGATAACGCGATCACGCTCATCGGGAATACCACCATTGATATTGATGCCAATGCAACAATCTCTGGCAACATATCTGATGGTGATAACGGCTTTGGTATCACAAAAACAGGGACAGAAACATTAATACTTTCAGGAACCAATCGCTTTACAGGCTCCACATCAATTCAGACAGGTACTCTAGAACTCTCTAATGGGACCGCCATCGCTGATAGTAGTGCGATAACCGTTGCTGCTGATGCAACATTGCAACTCAATAGCGATGAAGCCATGGGCAGCATATCCGGTCGAGGTACAATAAATATCCAAGATAACGATATAACAATCTATCAAAGCACAGATACAACATTCTCAGGTCAGATTAATGGCAGCGGTCAGCTTCTTAAGCAGGGAGATGGAGACCTTATATTAACTGGTAACAATAGCTTTACGGGTGGGACAATGCTCTCCTCAGGCACAGTCACCCTTGGTGCGAACAACAGCTTGGGAAGTGGCGCCATTACTCTGGTTGAAGGGACAACCGTTAATCTTTCTACGGGTACCCTCAATAACGCGCTCATAATCACCGGAGATGTGACATTCAATAATGAAAATAATACAACACTTTCCGGGACAATAAGTGGTGACCATGATCTTGTAAAAAGCGGTACTGGGATTCTGACTCTTAATGGTAACAATGACTACACAGGAACAACAACGGTCTCAGGAGGAACACTCAAAATCACTGACGGGAGCAATCTTGGTCACGGCAATCTGATTCTGGGAGAAGACAGCACCTTGGATGTTAGCGGTGGTTCGATTACACAAGCCATCACATTAACCGGTAACAGCACCATCCAGACAGAAGATACAGTGACAATTTCTGGAACGATTTCAGGAGATGATCATGCAGGTCTAACCAGTTCTGGAAACGGTACGCTGATCCTTACAGGCTCAAATAATGATACAGGCTCTATAACCGTTAGTTCAGGTACACTCATTACAACAAGTGGATCAGGTATTGGTGATAATCGCTCTGTGACCATTGCGGCGGGTGCAACGCTTCAGTTAGATACAGAGGAAACCATCGGCAATCTTTCTGGAGACGGAACACTCAATATCAAAGATAATTCTCTTATAATCAATCAAAACAGCAACAGTACTTTCGCAGGTCAAATTACAGGCAGTGGTTCATGGACCAAACAGGGTCAGGGAATCTTAGAGCTTACAGGACAAAATCATGTCAGCGGAGATATCACCGTTTCTGGCGGCACCTTAAAACTTAATAACAACGAAGGAAATGCTCTGGTTGATACCAGTTCTGTGACACTCAACAGCGGAGCCACACTGCTTCTTGCAAATGATGAAACCATAGCAAGTATTAGTGGTCAGGGTAATCTTGATTTAGATCACCATATTTTAACATTAAACGACAACACGGATACGACGCTTTCCGGTTCAATCAGTGGCAACGGCACCCTGAATAAACAAGGCAGTGGAACACTGACGCTCAATGGAGATAACAGTGCATCTGATTTTGGCATCACTTTAAATGATGGCACCTTGACACTCACTAATGATAACAACCTTGGTAGCGGAAATCTTAATCTAAGTGGTGGTAACCTTACGCTAAATGAAACTTCGACAATCAATAATGCAATCAACATTTCTAATGCATCAACACTCACCATCAATGCAGATACAACCCTTGCAGGTCAATTGACTGAGTCTTCCGAAAAAAGCCTGTTTGAGCTTGGGCGTGTTTCCTGACCAGTTAACTGTTTGATGTAAAAATCTCGATAACCGGTTCTGGAATTCCGCAGACTCGTTCTGGATTCGTTTTTTGAGGTAAAAAAACAGTGTGAAACGAAGGGAGTTTTACCCCATTATGCAAGAACTGACTCTGTTTTTTCCGCTTTTCCAGCTATTTGAGCGCACTGGTAGCGTAGAAAGCGCTTCACGTTGCTGGCCAGAGC
>JBQGBW010000219.1:0-3816 GCA_052043475.1 Magnetococcales bacterium HHB-1 | reverse complement strand
GAGCACCTTCAAAAGACGCATGATCGTAAGCGGTTTGATTGCGGCGATGATCATCTCAACAATTACCTGAAACGATACGCAAGGCAGAATGATCAACGGGGCACCTCCAGGGTCTTTGTTGCAACCTTGGCTGACCAGCCTGATCGGGTTGTGGGCTTCTATACGTTGAGTTCCGCGCAAATCGATTTTGAAGAGATGCCGCTTCAGCATAGAACGCACCTTCCACGCTATCCGATTCCGGCGGCCAGGATTGGCCGGTTGGCGGTTGATCGTACCATGAAGGGGCAAGGGCTTGGTGGGACGCTGCTCTTTGATGCTGTTGAGCGGGTGCGTAAGGTTTCTGTTGATATGGGGATTCTTGGTGTTGTGGTGGATGCCAAGAATGAGGGGGTGAAATCGTTCTATGAGAAATTCGGCTTTTTTGAGCTGGTTCAAGAGCCAGCCTTGAAGCTTTTTTTGTTTTTGTAGGGCATCCTCAAAAAACCACGCATCGTGTATCTATTTCAGAGTGGCACAATGGCCAGAATCTATAAAAAAGGACCCTTTCGCAAAACCGAAAGAGACTTTACAATCAACCAGTTAAAATGGTGCCCAGGGGCAAAATCGAACCACCGACACGAGGATTTTCAGTCGATTTATCAAAATTGGAAACGTTTATTTTTCATGACCTTACGGCGCTTGCCTTTTTCGTTTCCTGTTTGAAACCTCAGAAAATCCAAGGGGGGTTGGTTTGGGGTGGGCACAAAATTGGCACAGTCATGTTACGCACTGTCAATGTGCTCATTCATCATGACAATCTCATTTTCAGCAAACCACTCTTTATCAATAGCAAGAGTTCTTACTAAATTTGGATTCTCGGTATAGGCCACAATCGCAAGGCTGTGCATGGCACGACTGCAAACGACATAGAAAAGGCGACGTGTTCTCCCGGCTCGTTTTGATCCTTTTCCAGTCAATAATTCTTCATAACTAAATGTAAATCCACGCATTTCTGCATCATCAAGTATGCCCATTACGCGGGGAAACTCACGGCCCTTAACCCCTTGATGTGTATCAAAATCAGCCTCACTATTAACATAATCGCGATATGGTTCCATTTGGTTAAATGGGGTCTCAAGAACTTCAGCCCAGGCATCAGCTACTGCTGCTGCATCAAGAGCCTTTTCCTCTTCCTCCTGCATTTCGTCCTCATCATCCATATCTTGTGTTCTAGCAATAGATGGATCATCCAAAACAGAATGGGCGTCGATATCATTACCGTGCATTCTGTGACCCTCTGAATCTATTCCATCCTGTTGTGACTCCTCATATGATTCTGAGCAGAAAGGACGCAAGTTAGATGGTACAGGGAACAATCTGTTGGCATGCACACATCTCAACACTTGACCAAATGTTGGGGGAGAAAGACTCTCACCAAACAAATCCATCAATGCCTTTACAGCATCTTGCACTTTATCCAATGGTAGGGGTTGATCAGAGTCCTGCTTCTTCAAAGCGTCCACATCCATCAGTGGTGATTCCTTGTTGAGCAGAGACATGGTTGCAAAATGGTCATCGAGCTTCTGAAAATGAATAAGTGGCAGGATTTTTTCTGAAAATAGTCGCAATTCTGGAAGCGTTCCTCTGAGCAGGCCATTTCTTAATTTAGGGGTTACATATAGCGGCATGAACATGGCGTCAAAACCCAAACGTCTCGCCGCCATATGGTGTTCTACCGTCATGGCCATAACGTCTGAATCCGTCCCATACCATTGAATATCATCTGTTATCTTGGCCATATGTTTTCTGACTCTCTGCTCTTCATCCTTTTTATCAAGGGTATCACTGGCCAGAATGAATAAACGCACCACCCCATCATTGGGATGGTCACTGCGAGGTTGTTGCTCAAGCCGATCCGCATCAGACCTGATTCTGTTGATTAGCCCAATGATGCGTGGCCTACTGCGGTGGTTCATCTTTTTGGCCAAACTATTAAGGCCATGTTCCTCAGCAACGCCATTTAATCCATGAATGCCATCTAGATACACCTGCTGCATGGCATCGCCAATCAATCCAAGGCAAAACTTTTCCTTGTGCATACACTGCACTTCGAACAGGGCTTCCATGAATTTCTTTTTTGTATCTTGGCTCTCATCTATGAGCAAAATGGGAAATCGGCCTACTAATAGTTCCTGCATCACAGGTTTCGTTTTTAGGAAATGCGAGCAGACCCCAATGACCTCCTCATGTTGCAGGGCATCACGCGATGTATTGTCTTCGTCGGGACTGTAGGTAAATCGTTCGATTGTTGGCAGACGCCCAATTCGCCGTTCCTTGGAGGCAATCTTCTTTATACGCCCTTGATTGGTCTTGTTGTTTCTATCTCGTGCTTTAGAAAGTTTGTTGTTTAGATCAACAATATCATCATTTAGGGCATCCTTCAGCCACGGCTTGATATCATCAGAGAAGTGTTCCACCAGCATCCAGGCAAAGCTATGGATAGTGGAAACATGCACATAAGGGTTGGACTGCAAACGGGTGATGATCTCATCTCGTGCTGCATTGGTATAGGTGATTACACCAATCTGTTGTCCGCGAAGGCTCAACCTTCGCCGTATGTCATCCCTTTGTAGAATCAATCTTTCAAGCACATTGACCAAGGTGCGGGTTTTGCCAGAACCAGCCCCAGCAAACAGATAGAAGCTCTTAGGATCATACAAATTCAAGCTATCAAATACCTTGTCATCGATATGATCGTCCCGGTGGTTGTCATCGGACACCTGCTGATCCATGCCATTCATCAGGTGTTCTCCTGGTCTGTCTGTTCTGAAGAGGTTTCATTGCCGACTGATGTTGATGATGTATCAATCTCCTTGTGGTTGCTGTCTAGCTGCTGCTGAAGCCAGAGGAGGCCATCTAGGATGTAGGCTGGAATGGTGAGCTTTTTGGGATCAATATTGTACATTAAATCAAGGGCAAATTTTGCCTTGTCGCCCTCTTTTAACGACTCAAACAGGGACTCGCATAATGTGTGGACTGTTCTTTTGGATTTAATGGCTTCATGAAACTCTTTGACCATTCCCGTTGGATTCACCAGCTCCTTGAAGGTTGAATGGTTCTCCAGGGCCAAGGCATCTTCGAAGGTGTATGGTAACGCTTCTTTTATGTTTTTCCTGCTGAAGTGAATGGTTACAGGACGTTGAAAGCCTACGCGAATCTTGAAGTCATGATCCTCATAATGTTTGATAAGATCGTCATCATTGAGAGCATAAAGTCGATCGATGGTCAATTTATTGGTCTGGACGCAGGGTCCAGGATGCCATAAGCGCAATGTGTGGTTGTTGGAGAGCTGCTGCGCATTTTTGTCCGGTTGGCACTTGGTCTTCGTATTTGGGTCACAGCTATCGAGATCAGTAATAATCAATGTGGTCAGCCCAAGATGTTCCACCAGACTCCTCAGGCGGTGGGCATGGCTGCCATCAATTTCGAGTAGAGTTACATAACTCTGGCGCAGTTTTTTCAGGGCTACGCTGTTTTTGATGAAGTGGGGAAGCAGCATCCGTTCAGCGGCACCTTCCACAAAGATGGCACCATCAGCAAAGAACAAATCGCTGTGCGTGGCCTTGAGATAGCGCGTGACAAATTTGGCAGTCGCATCTTCTGTACCGAAGACCTCTTTAAGATTTACCACCACTGATGTTGGCACCCGATCATGCACACCTGCTGGGCGTCGCCGAAAATAGCGCAAATTGATGAAAGGAGTGGCATGGGCAATATGGCTGGAGTGGGTGCTAACTACCAACTGTGTGGTCAACTTTGAACCAGCGTCTCCAGTTA
>JBQGBW010000218.1:0-3869 GCA_052043475.1 Magnetococcales bacterium HHB-1 | reverse complement strand
AGATACAGCTTATTGTTACACAGATGGTTTGCCTTCTTACGCGGCCATTATTCCACCAGAACGCCATATTGTTGTCGAAAAAGGCAGCGGGAAAACCAGCCTGATTGAACGTTTAAACAATACAATCCGTCAAAGACTGGGACGCTTCACACGGAAAACGCTTTCTTTCTCTAAAAAAATTGAAAATCACATCGGTATAATTTGGATGTTTATCCATGACTACAATCGATCCTTACCAATATAGGACTACCGATCTTCTGACACCGCTGTATTTCTCTTTCACGTCTTTCTTCCTCTAGCTTATCGATAAATGTTCCTGTCTTTACTTTCAAAGTTGGTTTCATTCTGTCGCAAGAGGCTTCAGCATATGAGAGATCTTTACAGCGACTTTTTAATATCCCGCGATGCGCATCCCAGAACTGATAACGCTGCCCATATAAGCCACCCTGGCCAACCTTCAGAATACGATCATCATTCTGGTAGGAAAGATGTGAAGTGGTGTGCATCCTCTGATTTTGAAGCGCAACAGTTCCGCAATAACGGTGATAGTTAACCTTCTCTTTTCGTGACAGTTTTATTTTCTTCTCGCCTGTCGAGTGGAAAAGCATATAGGCGCTTTTGCCTTCCAATGCGCCAAGAACAAAACCTGATTGTCCTGCAAAAGGCGTCATTAGCTGTACATTATTTCCAGATCCATGAGCCAAAATTCGTCCATCTTTGGTCACCGTCGCTTTGTAACCATACTGTGGTTTTCCAACAGCCCGAAAGGTTCCTCTATTTATATTCCAAAGGTGAAAAGGTGTCTTTCCATTGATCTTAGAAATCAATGTATTATTATCCCTAAGAAACAGCGTAAGATCAATATATTGATGTTTATTCTCATATTTAGACCCTTTATCAAAAGAGCTCAACATCCTTTTTTTCAAATCGCCCTCTTTGAGGTCAAAAATATAAACGGTTCCCCTTTTGCCTCCAGAAGCCATAATCTGACCATTAGAACTCAATGAGATCTGACCGCGAAAATCCTTACCTTTAATATCTAACTCTGGCGTATCTGAGGAGACAAGCCATAAGTAGCGCTCACCTCCTCCTGCTGACAGTAGCTTTTTACCGTCGGGAGTAAAATGAATTGAGTTTACAGAACGTTTATGCCTTACAAGTGTCCTCAACTTCTCCCCTGATTTCAGATCCCAAAGATGAATCACCCCCTCAACAAAAGACATACCTCGCCTATGATGCTTCATCTGCCGATACTTCACCTGCCCCTGCGTTCCAACAGCCATCAGACGGCCATCAGGACTAAAAGCAACAGAAGAGATGCGTTTTTTATACTTTAAAAAGCGTGTATCCAATTTTCCTGTATGCAGATTCACCAGAAACAATGATTTAGAGTAGCTATCCGCTGCGGCCAGATAATCAGAACTCAAAGCAAGAACACGAATAGGTTTATCTTTATGACGTCCAGACCAGACCATTTTTTGTGTCCAGAGATCCCAGACGCGGATCACGCCACCTCCTGAACCCACTGCAATAAAACGATCTCCAGGGCTTTTTGAAATTACATAGAGGGTTTCAATCCGTGGTATCAGGCGAAAACGCCCTATCTCAGCAAAAAATTCTCCCTCAGCAACTAGGCTTTGCATATCAGACCAGGCCAAAGATATCTGAGACAGCAATAGAATCAATACCACAACTGTGAACCGAAAAAGAGATTCCAACCATCTGGAGATCGACCTAAACATAAAATATTCCTCACAAGCCTAAAATATCTAACGTCTCTTCTCCACTAATTTTATCAATATAAAATAACTGTGTCCACCATCCTATGCGAACATTGTCCCCCTTAATCGATGTCACATTTTTTTCTCAAGCAATTGCCTTGTTTACAAGAGTTTTCATCTGTGCCACAATCCCTTTGAAGGCTTCTGGTAAGAAAATCATTCACGCTTTGGCATACCCCATCATCATGAGGAAACATCCATGGAAAAGAGAACCGCCCGAAGGATGAATATCCACAAGATTATTTTCCTTGGATTTGGCTTAATCTTGAGCATCATGACCCTCCTTGCTGTTGCGCAATATCTTAATTTGCAAAAAACTGAAGAGAATGTGGATTGGGTGGTTCACACCTATGAAGTGAAGCTTCAGACACAACGGTTTCTGACCACCATGATTGATGGTGAGACCGGGCAGCGCGGCTTCCTCTTTACAGGTAAAGAAAACTTTTTAATGCCCTATGAGGCAGCCAGGGAAAGATATCAGCGTGAACTCGACGCCCTGATAGAAAAGGTCGATGACAATCCGACTCAGGTAGAAAGGCTACAGAAGGTAAAGCAATTAGCGCGATCAAAGTTCGATGAACTAAAAGAGACGATCCAGCTAAAAAAAACAGACCAGTCCCAAGCGCTCATGGATCTGGTAAGCAGTGGCGTGGGTAAACACTATATGGATGAGATACGTACACTGCTCACCACTCTGGTTCAAGAGGAGGATCGGCTGTTGGCCATTCGATCCAAAGAGATGAAAAAGAGCAATCAATTTCTCTTATGGACCAGCTTAGGCGGCACAATTATCGCTATTCTAATCGGCCTAATCGTCGCTCGCACCATCTCAGGCAAAATTATGCGCCCCATTGAGGAGACGGTGGAGAAAATTGTCGGGATTATGTCCTCGGTGACCACCACCGTTGCAGAACAAGAACGCGTTGCGGCACAACAGGCCACATCAATGACAGAAACAAATTCCGCCATGGGAGAGTTGGGCGCCTCCTCACGCATGGCCGCAGAGCAAGCGGGAAAAACAGCCCGTGGCGCGGAGCGCGCCACGGAACTCTCCCTTGAAGGATTGCAGTTAGCAGAAGAGAACCTTAAAGGTTTGCATCAGGCCGGTGCTCAGGTGGAGAAGATTGGCCAGGAAGTAACCCTTTTGAGCGAAAAGACAAACAAGATTCGCAACATCAGCGCCATGGTCGCTGATTTTGCAAATGAGACCAAAATGCTCGCCATGAATGCAGCGGTTGAGGCTGTGCGTGCCGGAGAACAGGGGCAAGGTTTCTCCGTATTGGCTGTGGAAACCCGCAAACTGGCGGATGAGAGTAAGCGTTCGGCAGGAGAGATCAACGACCTAGCGCATGAAGTACACTCTGCAACCATCTCGGCCTCAACAACGGCCACAGAAGGAAAACAGAGCATGGAGTCTGTGCTATCGGTCATTCAGAACACAGAGATCACATTTCAAAAGATGGCTGAAGCCGTACGCGACGCGTCAACGGGCTCACAGGAGATCTCCTTAAGCGCTCAACAACAATCCGCAGCAATTGGACAGATCATGACCGCCATGACAAGCCTTCAGAATGGCGCACAAGAGAACCAGGCCGGGATCGCTCAAACAAAGGAGAGCATGACAACGCTAAGTGAGGCGGCACATAAGTTAGGCTCCCTAACCTAGGTCGCAAGGTCGCATATCGACCATAATCTTTTCTCACCAATATCGAGCCGAAGTGGGTTGATGATACACTCCTTCGGAAAGTAATTCTAAAAATATATTACAAAAATAAAACGACTTATTTTTCTCTCCGCTCATTTTAGCCCCTACCTCAACGTTGCTGATTAATTTAATCACGCACCACCGGCAAAGCCGGTGGTTTGATGAAGGCCCCTGGAAGGGGCCAGTAACGTGGTGAAAGCCCCTAAAGGGGCTCAAAACATTACGCGAACTCTTGAAACTTTAACTGCGGTTCCATTCGAAGCTCTTTCTCTTCCTGGTTTCGAATGTAGGCTCGAATAAGCTGCTCATCAAGCCCTACAGTGCTAACACAGTACCCTCGTGCCCAGAAGTGCTTTCCCGTGAAATTCCGCTTCTGACTCAGA
>JBQGBW010000217.1:0-3896 GCA_052043475.1 Magnetococcales bacterium HHB-1 | reverse complement strand
CAAGTTCCGCCGCCATACTGGCCGATACACGGGCTGGCCAATTGAGCCAGGAGTCTCTTAACTGCCGTGCTACTTTGTAGAGATCATCTTTAACCCCTTGGCGATTGATCAGTGACTTTTTCTTAGCCTGAAGATCGATGGCAGCGCTTTGGGCTTTGAGGATTTCATGAACACCTGACCGAAGTGGCAAAAACAAAAATCGAGATACGCACATGACGACACCTAATTTACAGATGGAAAGCTGGCCCATCGAGAAGCTGATTCCCTACGCCCGCAACCCACGCAAAAATGATGATGTGGTCGATCAGATGGTTGCAGCCATTCAGGAGTTTGGTTTTCGTATTCCTGTGGTGGCTAAAAGCGATGGCACCGTGGTGGATGGTCATCTTCGACTGAAAGCAGCCAAACGTCTGAATCTGAAGGATGTGCCCGTTGTTTTAGCCGACGATCTCACAGAAACCCAGATCAAAGCCTTTCGGTTATTGGCCAACCAATCTGCAAATTGGGCTGACTGGGATTCTGACCTTCTGCAACTGGAAATTACGGATCTCCAGAATGCTGACTTTGATCTGGGGTTGATTGGCTTCTCTGCTGAAGAGCTGGATGACCTTCTGGAGCCGATGAATAGCGATGCAGATCATGATAACACTTCCATGGATGAAGGAGAAATCCCCGAACCGCCGCCCACGCCGGTGAGCCAACCCGGAGATCTCTGGATTCTAGGAGAACATCGACTGCTCTGTGGAGACAGTGGAAACCCTGAACATGTGCAGCGCTTGATGAAAGGTGAACGCGCCACGCTGTTTGCTACGGATCCGCCTTATCTCGTGAATTATTCAGGCAATAATCACCCACAAAGGTGGAATGAACCCAAAGTCAGAGCGGATACAAAAAACAAAGATTGGTCAGATACCTACGGAGTAACCTGGGATGACGCCAGCCAAGGTGCAGAACTCTATGAGAACTTCATCAAAGCGGCCATTGACCACGCTCTAGAGCCTAATTGTGCATGGTATTGCTGGCATGCCTCCAAACGTCAGGCAATGTTAGAAGAAGTCTGGGAAAAATATGGCGCTTTTGTCCATCAACAGATCATCTGGGCCAAAGATCGTCCTGTGTTAACCCGCTCTCACTATATGTGGCAACACGAACCCTGCTTCTTTGGCTGGATACGCGGCAAACGCCCACCACGGGTAGCAGATGACTACCCCAGCACCATCTGGGAAATCGCTTCTCTTGAAGGTGATGATCGGCCAGAGCATCCCACTCCCAAGCCACTGGAGTGTTTCGGTATTCCCATGCGCCAGCATGTTGAGTCTGGTGGCCTCTGTTATGAACCGTTCAGCGGTTCTGGTAGCCAAATTATGGCTGGAGAACAGAACGGGCGACGCGTCTACGCCATTGAGATCAGTCCCAACTATGTGGATGTGGCCATACAACGATATATCCAGGCAACGGATAAAATCGTCTACCTGGATGGTGCGGATGGCAAAAGCTATGAAGACATCGCAGCCGAACGCGGCGTGGCGCTGGCTGCGTAAGAATCAAACAAGGAAAACGCAATGACTGGACAAAAAGTCGTACCGTTTCATGGTCAGGATCTGATTGTTACAGATTATGAAGGGCAACCCTATGTGGCGATGAAACCTGTCGTAGAAGGTATCGGGTTAGATTGGCCAGCCCAATTTACTAAGTTGCGTAAAAGTAATGAGAAATTCAACTGTTGTGATATCCCAATGGTTGGTTTAGATGGGAAAAAGCGGTTGATGCTTTGTATGCCACTTTTAAAGCTCAATGGCTGGCTTTTCAGCGTCAATCCACAAAAAGTAAAATCCAGCTTAAAACTCACTGTTGAACTATATCAGCAAGAGTGTTTTGCAGCACTACACAACTATTGGCACCATGGCGTTGCTAAAAAAGAACAGATTGATCCAATCACAGCTCAATTACAGCAACTTTTGGCCTTGCGTCAGGAGCAACTGAAGCTGGAGAAGACCCAGCACGAACATCAAAAGAAGCTTTCGAAACAGACAGATAAATTAAAACATCTGGAAAGCCGTGTTGCTCAATTTGATGCAGAAACAGGCTATCGAACCATCGTTGGTTTCTGCAACATGCGCAAAATTGATGCTCCCTTAAAATTTGCACGACAGTTTGGTATTCAAGCGACGAACCTGTCTCACCAGCGTGGTGTAAAAATTGAGAAAGTACCCCATCAGATGTTTGGTACATGTAACGCATATTGCGTTGATATTCTAGAAGAAACTTTGGAACAGATTCTTGGACTGGATTCAACGTAGACAACGCAGTGTGGCGCTGGCTGCATAGGGAAAATTATCCTGTGGGAACAATGCCCCATTCGCGTGGCTGGAATTCACCACACACCTGATCATCACCTCTGATCTTTGGGCGAACAGAGACAGGCTTTTTGCGTGTTGTGGCCAGAACTGCAGGCGGGTAGCGGTGGCAAAGTTGTGCTCCCCGTTTGTTCGGGGAGCTGGCAAAACGACAATCGGCGCAGGCGGTAGCGTTATTCATGCGCTGGCTCCTTCATCAATCCGGTAAACCCGCTGGCCTTTTTCATTTTTCTCAGAGATCACTTTCCATCCCAGCCGCTTTTGAATCGTACCGCTGATCGCTCCGCGCACGCTATGGCGTTGCCAGGAAGTGGCTGCCATGATCTGCTCCAGTGTTGCGCCTTGGGGCCGACACATCAGCTTGATCAACCAAGCGACTTTGCTTCCAGCGCGGGGCTGTTTGGGCGTTGGTTTGTATTCGAGCATGGGCAGTATGGCTTCTCTGCCGATGGCTATTTTTCCTAGCGGTGTGATTTCAACCCGCTCGTTGGAAATCTGTGCAACCAAGCCCTTTTTGGCCATGGCTTGGATTATCCTCTGCTCTGCATTTCCTGGTAGTTTTTTGGGCATGGGAAAAATGGATCCGTCGATGCGTTTGGCAGCGGCAATCAGGGCTGTTTTCTGGGCTTTACTCAGTTTCATGATGTTCTCCAAAAAGGTTTGTTTCTGGTGACACCATGTACGCTCTTATCGAAGTATAGATCAAGCTTATTTTACTGTTTTTGCTCTATTTTTGGAGATGTCAGTGAACCATTCCAAAACCTACGATGGCCGAGCTCTCCATGGCCGTATCCACAGGCGTCGCACAGCGAAGACATAGCTTTGTTCGGTTCTCAAATGGTTGATTACAACACTCTGAATTGATGCAAACCAAGCCAGTCTGAACACTGGCTTTTTTCTTTTGTAAGGAAAAACAATGGCTGACAACATAATCCCTTTTCAGTTTGAAGGGAAACCCATTCGCGTTGTTACTGACAACAACGGAACTTCTTATTTTGTCGCAAAAGATGTTTGTGATGTTTTAGAAATCTCAAATCCTAGAAATGCTTATGCACGATTAAATGAAGCTGACGTCCGTACTATGGACGTCAGGTCTGGTAATCAAATGCGGCAGATGAAATCTGTCAATGAATCAGGACTCTATGACATCGTTTTTGAATCACGCAAACCACAGGCACGTCGCTTTCGGCATTGGGTCACATCAGAAGTTCTCCCTTCGATTCGCAAAACAGGCAAATACGAAATGCCCTCCCAGAGTGTTGCTGTTGACTCTTTGGTGAAGCCTGCCCAGGAATACCGAGCCGCTATTTCTGTTGCCAAACTTTTCTTTGATGGTAATCAAGCGCTTATTGCAGCCAACCGCGCTACGAAACAGATCACTGGTGTGGACCTCATGGATATGATGGGAGCAACCCATCTGATTGCAGATAAACAAGAAGTTTTACTGACTGCCACCGAGGTTGGTAAACGAATCAATTTGTCTTCACGCAAAATCAATCCATTTCTGGAGTCGCTTGGACTGCTCGATGGCTTTCGAGA
>JBQGBW010000216.1:0-3906 GCA_052043475.1 Magnetococcales bacterium HHB-1 | reverse complement strand
ACATTTGGGTGTCGTCCGTACCGTGCAAGATCACATGGGAAGAGCCACACTTGGGACAATTTACCCCATCGGGTCACCGCATCTCCCGGACCATTTCAAAGCATTTTTTATCGTCGATAAGCGCTTGGATGTTAACCATTGATTTCTCCTCCTGTCAGCCCTTTTGGACTATTGTGACGGGAGAGATATCTCCATGCAAATTCATCCGAAGACTGTAACACCCTGAAACCGGAAAAGAGCCTAAATCAAAATGATCTGAAAAAATTCTTGAAAACTCATCATAATATGCTTGATCATTCTTATGATGATAGCTGACAAAAACTCTACGCTGTGGATTTTGATTCTGAAATCCAAAAAAAGTACTATTATAAGACATTGCCACGACTCATATTCAGTGAAATTCTTACACCACCAGCTTTGCTGGTAGATTAATAAAGGCCCTCGAACAGAGCCTTTCACCACATCAACTTGCCTTACTTCTTCCCTTTCTTTTTGACCGTTTCCACGATGGCAGTCGCCTTTCGGCGTTGAGCCACCTTCACGGGAATGAACTGGCCATTTTTCGCATCTCTACCACGTTTGTAAGTTTTCGACTTCCCAGCCATAACCTATTCTCCACCACATTAAATTGAAAGCACTCACTATATGATTGCAGCTTTCTGCAAAAGTTCAATATGTCATTAAAGTTTTTCAAAAAATGCTTTTTCCCTCTGCAAGCTTTCAACGTTTCCTTGCAGACCATCCCTGGAGGACACGTCTCTCCACGCCCCAGGTGGCCAACTCTTCGGCATGAAGTTTACAAACTCGATACCGGAATCCCAGCACCTTCCACCAGCTCTTGAATGGTGTAGGCACAGCTGATGGTTCCTCTCCCTTTTCTGCCCCTTGTGCGGCGATGAACACGATCAGCCTTTGAGGCTATCCAATGGCCTACCCCATTTCAAGGTAGCTCTTATCCAATCTCAGATTATACACCCATGCGGCCTTCGTAACGGCCACTATACCGTCTTGAAACTGTTTTCCTTTGTGATCTTCATACCAGCGAATGACCCGATACAGATGCCAAAGAGGATTGGCACCGGTCACAGATGGTGGGGGGAATTTTGCCAACTTGCGTATGTTCTGCCGTGATTGGCCGACCAGGTCGGCAATATGCGCCAGACTGACAAGGTCAGGTTTGACTTCCAGGATTTCAGTATCTGGAAAAGCGCCTTGGATGTTCTCAATGGCGGAGGAAATGGCCTCTTCGGCTGAATCAGATTCTCGATAAAATTCCAGTCCAATCGTGCCCCTGCTGCCTGTAAAAACTGTTGCATCGTCACACCCGGACTCAAACAACTTGTTGGAGATGTCATTGGGATCCCATCGCTGGTCCTGGATTGCACAAACGATAGTGAATTCAAAATTCATGGCTGTTCCTCCTGGCATCCGTCGACAGCTTTCCGAATATCTCTCGCATGCCTGATCGGATTCTTTGGCGTAGACCAAACCGAAACCTGACAATAAATTCCACCCCGACACCGATTATTGGTTGGGCACCTTAAAATTCCAAAACAATGACCAGAACCCTTCTTGAAGCTCCACCCGTGCTCGATGGCGTACAGAATGGCATGCTGTATCTCTTTTTTGCTGTGCCTGGGCATATCGTATCCAGAATTTTATCTCTCGATTTGATGTCTGCGTTTAAGGTACCAAGGGCCAATATAGTTGTCAATCGACAACTATATCACCAACCAGTCGTCTCCCAAGGCATCCACACCTCCCCCTTCAAACCCCCACCAAGTTCCCCCATTAGCCGCCTGATCAGCGAATGCCCATACATCAGGTTTTACTATAGCTCCTTTCAGCTTAACCACAGAATCTAACTGCTATTATATCATCTCAATGAGGTATACCCTAGCAAGACACAAACGCAAGACGCTTTTTTTGTCTTATTAGGGTTGATATGCTAATTTTGAGACGATATAAATACATGGTCTAGACCCTAATGATACACCTTGGGAGACGGTGACCATGCCAACCTACGGATATGCCAGAGTGTCTACCATTGATCAGGATTTAAGCATTCAGGAAACCAAGCTGCACGAATTTGGGTGTGACGTAGTCCGCTCGGAACAGGTCAGCGGTACCAGTCGGAACGGGCGACATGAATTGACAACCATCATGGAGTTCCTTCAGCCTGGTGATACTCTGGTCGTGACCAGGATCGACAGGCTGGCCCGCTCCATTCGTGACCTACAGAATATCGTCCACACGCTTCAAGAGAAGGGTGTGACTCTCAAAGCTACGGAACAGCCGATTGATACCTCTACAGCGGCAGGAAAGGCGTTTCTGGACATGCTTGGGGTCTTCGCAGAATTTGAGACCAATCTAAGACGAGAACGCCAAATGGAAGGCATCAAGAAAGCCAAGGCCCGTGGCGTTTACAGGGGACGGAAAAAGAGCATTGATAGGGATGAGGTAGCGGCTCTTCATGCAAGGGGCATGGGGGCCACGGCAATTGCAAAGCACTTGGGAATCGGCAGGGCTTCCGTCTATCGCATTCTGAAGGAACTTGTGTAAAAATCTCCTCATCTAATCGTTAGATGCATAACCATAAAATTGCGGGATTCTGAAACGAGACACACCAAAATATAGCATGGATGAAACTGTGCATTTTTCACTTTTAATGGTTAGATTCATATGATAAAATTTACCGAGTAGTCAAGCAAATTGAGGTCATGATATGCCTAGGATATGGAAGGTAACATCTGAAAATATCGGCGATGTTGTCTCATACCTGTTGCCAGCCATCGCATCAGGGAGAATCACAGTGTCCAGGCAATCAGAAATGCAACTTAGGACTATCAGTTTATCATTAGATGCAGATTATAAAAATATCGGCATAGTGCAGAAGTGGGTGGATAAAAATCTCTCCAAGTCTGGACGGCAATCTATGCTGAACAATCTTCGTCAACGCAAGGCAGAATCCACAAAATCTCGCGTATCTATACCGTTAGATTCAGAGGTAAAAAAACGACTTGATGAGTTCAAGGAAAGGGAGGAGTTGAACACCCTTGCTCACGCACTGGAAGGACTACTAGACGTTGAAGAAAAGTTCAGAGAGATGTCTGTCCTGGACCATCTTCAATGCGTATGGGAACAGGCCGACGATGATGAAAAACGTGAGATCCTAAATTGGGCTGGAATACATGCCACTGCCGAGGAACCTTCCAAGGTCAAGGCACCAACACAAGAATCTGACAACAAAGAAAATCATTCTCAAGAGGCTCTGGACATCATCCGTCAATACAGAGAACAAAACCCACCTGTCGGCTATAAGCAAATCGCTACAATTCTTTCTGATAGAGGTTTCGTGCCCTCAAGATCTAAAGAATGGACAAGAAGCTCTGTACGCCATCAGTGGCTCAAGATGGAGAAGGGGCTCAAGCAGGGCTCAGGGTAACCCGGCACCCCGTGATATGAATACAGCCAGTAGTGGTTGTCTGTGATGGTCTGAATTCATTGGCAGGCAGTCACTGGGGTGACTGCCAATCATCTGGTGATGGTTGTCTGTGATGGTCTGAATTCATTGGCAGGCAGTCACTGGGGTGACTGCCAATGAGAGTTCAACACGATACCCCTCCCTCTTCCGTCATCTCTCCTGGTCTCCCACTTGGATGGGGGGGTTATGTTAAATTAGATAGGCGGTAATTTTTACCGCCGGTCGCTCTCAAAGTTTAGGGATCCAGTTCCTGATTGCATCTTTTTCATGTGCCCATTGTCAGCAGGGACTAGAAAATATCCCAAACAGATTGATCTAGGCAAAAATGAAACCAACGCTCAGAGATACCACCTTACAGAGATAAATCGTCATATCACTACCATAAATTATGGTTATCTTGACCTATCGGTAGTCTGGTGTAC
>JBQGBW010000215.1:0-3961 GCA_052043475.1 Magnetococcales bacterium HHB-1 | reverse complement strand
TAAACTGCGGTCAGATAGCCATCCTTTTCCAACTGTTTCAGTTCATCGGATGTCAGAGGCCGACGTGAATGGATCACCTGCCCGGATGTGGGAGAGTTTGGTTCTCCCTCCAGGGGATGGGCCGGGTTGTAGACGGGAGAGGGATAGTGGTCCTTGAACAGATCCGCCTCGGTCTTTTGATCCGGGCGCAAAGAACGGTTATCCGGTCGGTCAAGAGCGGCCAACATCTCCCGCCTCTTGAATGAGATCAAAACCGAAAGACCAACGAAAAAGACAAAAAGCGCGATCCAGACAAGGGAAAACCCCAAAGCTGGGGAACGTTCGACAATCTCATTTTCGGGATCGTCCGGGTCATAGTAGACGGTAACAACCTTCTTCAGGGGATAGCGTTGCACCACATTTTGGGCATAGCGCTTGAACAGAAAGGATCCCACCCCCACCCCATACTGAATCCTGTCCCCTTCATAATGGTTGTTTCCGACCTGATAGACAAAGCGGATGTCCGGATTATAGACATCAAAAATCCCCAACAACCCCTTCTCTTCCACAGCCAATTGAGAGACTACCACCGCACCGTGCACCTTCGGCCAATCCGAGGTTTTCAGATGAAGGAATACGGGATTAATGGAAATGACAAAAAAAACGGCAGCCATGATCAAGGTCAAGCCGCGCCAAAACAGATATTGCTTATCACCAACAAGTTCAACCATTTACGACATAACCTTCTACTGCCAAGCCCATACCCATGCCATAAAAACCACCAACCGAAACAGTACAATAACATTAGACAGGAAAGAATTCCAATCTGCAATACCACGAAACCAGGCATTGGCTGCAAGAAGAAACTGGGTTTTAATATCTGCTCGGGCCGCGCCATCCAAGAAGAGAACAAGGCGGGAATATCGATTTCTGCTACTTAAAAGAGAGTAAAACAAGACCAGGGGTGGATATCCGGCATGCAGAAAGGCAATGTTCATTATCTACTGTTTCCGATGAAAAGGAAGAGGGGCATGGGATCAGTTGGGGCGAACTACGGGATTACGATCTTGGATCCAACGCACGATGCCGCTTTTTACATTATAAACAGTGGTGTACCCCATCTTTTCCATCAGGTACCTGGAGAGGTGGGCAGAGCGGTTTCCGGTGCGACAGATGAAAATCACCCCTTTTTCCGGGTTGGTCTCTTGTTGAAGTTTGGCAAAAAAGTTTTTGGCAATTTTGCCGTTTTCATCCACATAGGTGAGAAGACGGCTTTCGGCAACGATTCCCGTCTGCTTCCACTCCTCCGGCCGACGAATGTCGTAGAGGGGGACTCCCTGTTTGACCATTTCGATCAACTGCTGATTATTGATGTCGGTGTAGGGTGGGGGAGAACAGGCCGCCAGCAATAACAGCAGGATCAGCAAGGGTTTGAAGAGTGGTCGCATATTGGGTCCCCTTATTGGAATTGATAAAAAGTTGCGCTCTATCAGCCCTTTATAGCATAGTGGAGAATTTTGACCACCTGCTCCGGCTCCTTGGCTACCGCAAGAGCGGCACCATCCACCTCCTTGAGTGCATGGGTTAGATCGGGGTCGTGGAGGGTGATGTAGGGTTTTCCCAGCGCGGCGGCAAAACCGGCATCAAAGGCGGCATTCCACTGTTTATATCGATCCCCGAAACGGACAACAACCAGATCGGCGGCCTGGATCAATGTTCGGGTACGTAGAGCGTTGATTTTTGCCCCTTTATGATCTTTCCAGAACGGGTCGGGTTCGTCTCCAAGAATGTTCACACCGCATTCGTCCGAGGCCGCGTGGTCGGTTATGGGCGAAAAAAAATCAACCGGTAGCTCGAGTTGTTCAGATCCCTGGATGATTCTCTCCCGCCAATCACTGTGTATCTCTCCGGATAAGTAGATTTTCCACCTCATGAATAGTGTACTCCCGATTTTGGATGAAAGTTGATACCGAGTGAGGCTACAGTAAAGAACATTGCCAACTACGTGCTACTGTTTTTTTTATCGTGGCAATCATTCCCATGGGTGAAATTCTTATTCTCATCTGCCACTGTGGGGTCGTCAGAGCGGTATCCGACAATGGGAATCATAGCTTCTATGTCGGTATTATTGCCGATTGCCTTTCAATCGTACGGCTGCTAGCGTGCCATTGCTGTTTTGCAGGGTGGGACAGTTTCCGATTTTGGTTGGTTCACCGTTGCCGGGTAAGTTGGTTAGTGGACCTATGAAGAATCAGGGATGTGGTGTAGTGTCGGTATTGGGTTTGTGTCAGCTTTTAAACTCACGTCTGAACATTTGCAGGGTGTTAGAAAAATGTCCGTCCATGGTCTGTTTTAACATCGGAAAACAAAAATACGATTCTTGTCTGCCGCAACAGTGTGGGTGTTGGGAATGAATAAAAAAGGGACCATCCTGGTCGTGGACGATGAGCCAGCCAACATCAAAATAATTGCTCAAACGCTGCGCGATGATTATCACCTTCTGGTTGCCAAGAACGGCATGGAAGCCTTGCAGATTCTGGAGAGGCAGCGGGTGGATCTTATTTTGCTCGATCTTGTTATGCCCGGGATGAGTGGTTTTGAGGTGTGTGAACGAATAAAAAAGAATCCGCTTACCCGTGATCTGGACGTGATTTTTGTGACAGGTCGCTCAGAGGAGGAGGATGTGGAAAGAGGGCTGGCTCTGGGGGCATTCTATTACGTGACCAAGCCGTTCGATCAGAAACTTCTGCAGACCCTGGTAGCCTCTTCATTTTCTCAGCGCCATCTGGAAAAGAAACTCCGCACGGAAATGTTGCGAACCCAAGATAGCATCTGTCTGCTGTCAGAAGGGGAGTTTCGTTTCCGGACTCTTGATGATGTCTATAATCTATCGGTCCTCCTCGCCAACACCTGCTTTAATTCCGAAGAGGTGGTGGTGGGACTTAAGGAGTTGCTGACCAATGCGGTCGAACACGGCAATTTGGAATTGGATTACGAGGATAAATCCCGACTCTATATGGAAGATGGATGGGAGGCGGAGGTCAATTACAGATTGAATGATCCGAACTATGCCGATCGCTACGGTACAGTTCGCTTCCTAAGAAAGCGCGATGAGGTACAGTTCCTGATCACCGACCAGGGGTCGGGATTTGATTGGGAACCCTACCTGGATCTTGATCCCACCCGAATGTTGGATTCTCATGGACGGGGTATTCTCATCGCCAGTAAGACCTGCTTCGACCGGGTAGAGTATCAGGGGGTGGGAAACCGGGTGTTGGCGGTGATAAAAATAAAAGACGTTCAAAATAATGTTGAAGCTCGCCATGCTGCAGCAATAAGCTGAAATTTATACTGTTTTTGTCTCCTTGCCCTCCTTAGATGGGGGTTGGATGAGTCCCTCCGTGGATTATTAAAACAAAGAAAAACGAAAATATCATTGGTTCGGCAAAACATCCCTGTTTCGCTTTAACGGGTTGTTTTTCAACATCCTGTTCAAGGTTGGTCTTTATTGGTTTACCAATTTGTCAACCAGAAAGCGGTCATTTTCAAAATGGCCCTCCAGTCGCCAGATTTTGTTGTCTATCCATGCGTGGCAGACGTGAGTGGTAATATCGGCTTGGGAGGTCTCCTCCAGCTTGCGAAATCCCAGTGCCGGATTGGAAAGTTTGCCGTCACTCTCCAGATGGGTGGCCAGCTGATCCAATCTTTCGTTGAGGAGAAACAGTCTGTCCCGTTCCAGGGTTGCTGCCTGATCTCTAAATGCATCGGAGAATGACAGGCTTTTGCTGATCGGCTCAAGAAGTTGTTCACCGTAGCGGTCCCGCCAGTTGTGATCCCAGAGTAATTCGCCGAAAAAGGTCAGTCCGTTTTTTCCAAACAGCCGGTCGGGTAGTTTTTCCTCCATAAGCGGAAGATTGGCGTTGGCGCGGCGGAAGGAGGTCAGATATTTGCTTAGCTGTGGTCCTCCCTTGGCTTTGATTCC
>JBQGBW010000214.1:0-4058 GCA_052043475.1 Magnetococcales bacterium HHB-1 | reverse complement strand
GATGGTGAATGGCATCAACGTAAGCATGGGACATCTCGTCGTCGTAAATGGAGAAAGATGCATATCGCCGTTGATGAGAATAGCAAGGAGATCACAGCTTCTCTACTTACAGATAGTAGCGCAGGAGATGGAGCCCAATCACCTGATCTACTTGAACAAACTCCTGATAATGTTAATCAAGTATCAGCAGATGGTGCTTATGACTCACGAGCCTGTCATGAAGCTGTTGCACTACATGGCGCAACAGCAACGATCCCTCCTCGTAAGAATACAAAGCTTGAATGGGAAGACTGGGATAAAGATACAGAGGATCAAAGGAAAGAACTTCGGAAAGAAATAGTCAGATTAGGATCATCTAAATGGAAACAGTTGAGCAGCTACCATCGAAGGAATCTGGCTGAAAACGCATTCTTTCGATTTAAGACTTCTTTTGGATCTCACCTGTCTGCAAGGCGTGACAATAACCGATTTATTGAGGTAAAAATAAAGTGCGCAATCCTAAACAAATTCACATCCCTTGGAATGCCTAAAAGCTACCCTGCTATGGCGTAATGCGTCTGGAGCAAGAGGCTTTATATCAAAAATGCCCTTTGCGCAACAAAGCCAAAGCTGGATTACACCATCACTGTCAATCGCGTCTTGTACGAAATACCGAGGTTTGTTATAATTATGCAGGATAGAATTTCATTATATCTGATATTGGATATTATTAAATGCGTAGATTGTCTCAAAGCATCATCATCGTATTGATCATCTTACTGACTACTCTTCTGATACATCATGAAATCACCAGGCATACTGCACCAGATAAAAAGCCTTTTATCCTCGCTTTTGTCAGCAATCTTGCAGCGACAACAGACAAACCACAAAGCCAGACTTTTGAAACCTCTGGAGACGCACAACTACGTGGCCTTCAGTTCTATATCAATCGTCTCAATCGAGAAGGGGGCGTTCGTGGTCATCCTGTAAAGCTTCTGCGCTATAATGACCATGGCCGCGTCGAAGATGCAAAAAAGATTGCAGAAAAAATTGCTAAAGATCCGCGCATTCTGGGCGTGATCGGCCATGAAAACAGCACTCTTTCCCTTGCAGCGGCTCCGATTTATCAAAAAAACCGCATCCCCGCCATTGCTCCTACCGCAACGAATGATCATTTGACCCGTGATAATCCCTGGTACTTCCGTCCCATCTTCAATGATGCTTTCCAGGGGCAGTTTATTGCAAATTATATGCGTTCAGCCCTTGCGATCCAACAAGCGGTCGTTCTACGCTCCCATCACCCCTACGGTAGCAACCTCGCTGATAACTTTATCCGCAACGCTAAAAAAATCGGGCTAAAAATCACGGCCACCCTGCCTCTTGAAGCACACCGCAGTGCTAAAGAATACGCCCAGAAAGGTATTTCTGCGCTTGTGGATGCGATCAAAGCGCTCTCCCTATCCCGCCATACAGCCCTCTTCATTGCTGGAGATGAAGCAGAGTCAACGACCGCTCTGATTGCCTTGCGTAATGCGGGTATCTCCCAGTACATCGTTGGTCCAGATACGCTGGCGACCCAACATCTGCCTGAATTAATTCAGGCCCATCCTCAACGACAACAGCCAATCACTTTCTATACCCGTCAACTCATTGTTGCCTCTCCTTTTATCCTCGATGGTGCTAACCAAAAAGCTCAGAATACAGCCAACACCTTTGTCAAGCAATTTAACTATCTTCCCGACTGGAAAGCGCTCTTCTCCTTTGATGCAATCGATCTCTTTGTCCAAGCCTTACATCATGCTGAAATTCAGGGGGTTCCTGAAAGTCTGACCGAAGACCGCCAACGCATCCGCAAATATTTGGCATCTCTCAATGCACCGCATAAGGCCATTCCTGGCGTAACTGGTGCAACTTATTTTAATGCCCATGGTGATGCAATTAAACCGATAACCTTCGGCCTGTTTAACCACGGACAGCTTGTCTCCTCCCCATTGCAACTACGTCCCAATGTTCAAGCTTTCGCCCTGCCTCAACTTGAAACACGCATTGCCAGCGGTGAGCTAGTACCAATGCAGGGAACTCTCTATAACCAGACCCAGGTTGTCTTCACGGGTATCCGCTTTCATAGTATTCGTGAAATCGATACCGAAGCCAACAGTGCGCTGCTTAAATTTGATCTCTGGTTTCGTTATCAGGGTGATGATGCCGTTCTGGATATTCTCTTCAATAACGCTCTGGAGCCCATCACGCTTAAGAATCCCCTCCGCGAAGAGCGTTTCAACGATATGCGTTATCGCCTTTATCGTATCGAGGGTCGTTTCAAAATGAACTTTGATGGCCAGCAGAATATCCGCTTCGGTCATCATCTTCTTGGTGTTCATTTTCATCATCGTTTTCTCAGTAAACGTCAGCTTCTCTTTGTTTCCGATCTGCTCAGTCTACCTGCCAGCAGTGGTTCCAAACTGGTCTCTTGGATGAACCGTAACGCCCCTCTTAATGATAAACAGCAGTGGCATATTAAAAATGCCACCGTTGTGGCCAGCGAAACGAAAAGTAATATCCTTGGTGATCCCAGCCAGATTTTTACCGGCAACAGTGCAACCTTTGATCAATCTCAATTTAATGCACTCATAGAAATCGCTCCCAACACTTTTTCTCTGCGACGACCTTTCACTGAATCCGATGTTGATCTCACCCGCTATTTTCTACTGCTCATTCTGCTCATTCTCATGACGCAGTTTGTTGCTTTAACATCATTCGCTTCTCGTGCGAAACCGCATATTTTTCAAGGCATTATTTTTCTTCAGGGTATATTACTCGTTCAAGCTTTGATCATTGCCGAGAGCCTCATTTTCCAGCAGTTCAGCAAGATGGAAAATGTGCCACGCCACTTCTTTGATAATACCGTCTCCACTTTTGATATTATCTGGTTTCTCTTTGCGGCTCTTTACGGTAATCGCCTTATTTATGCTCTGGTTTGGCAACCAATGGAACAAAAGTCTCAGCGTCCTCTTCCTCAGGTCGTGAAACATTTTGTCACCTTTCTGCTGCTGCTCTTTGCACTCCTTGGTATCATTGGCTTGGTGCTCAACTATCCTGTAACCAGTCTTCTTGCAACCTCTGGCGTGATCGCCATGATTATTGGCTTGGCAATCCAGATGAATATCTCAAATATTTTTTCTGGTATTGCGCTCAATATTGAACGCCCCTTCCGTATTGGTGATGTTGTTAAAATTGGTTCGGTTGCTGAAGGGACCGTCATTGATATGGGATGGCGGTGCACCCGCATCGAAACCACGTTAAAAACGGTTGTTAATGTTCCAAATCATCTTGCTGGCGAACACCCCATTGAAAATTACTCTTTCCCCAATCAACATATCTGGCACATGTTTAGTGTCTGGGTTGCTCCAGAACAGCCATCTGAAAAGATCATTCCTCTGTTGCTCACAGCGATGAAGAATGCGGTCACAGTTCCTAAGGGCGAAATGCAAGACCCCGGTGTTGTCTATAACGGTGTTGATGCCCGTGGTGGTCATTATAAACTCTACTTTGCGATTTCCCACTACCCATCACGACTGTACCAACAATATCATATTCTCAGTAGCGTTCAGAAAGAACTCGCTGATGCTGGCATCTCGTTGCTCACGCAACGCAGCGAACATATCCTTGAGAATGCTTCTCCGATTCAAGATGTTGACACAGCCGGTTTTTCTCCTAACAACAACGCTGGGTAGGTTACGCATCATCAGGCTCTGTTGCGCAATGACTGCCTAATCATTTTTGGCTCTTTTCCGGTTTCGGGGTATTACCTGACCAGACCTTCAAAAGTCCTATCCATTTAGATCAAGTAGGTTGTCACGGAGAAGACTTTTTTGGATTAGCTACCAGAGTCTGATATGGAGCTGGTTTGGTAATCACAGCTTGCTGAGCAAGCCGATAAAAAAGCATCCCACGGGCCTTAGATTTTCTTCTATTGAATCGAAATGTGAACTCGTCGAGATAGTACTCCAACTGATCCGCCTGCACTGCACCCTGAAGTGTGCCATTTAGCCATCTTTTCAAGTGAGTGGCAACCAAAT
>JBQGBW010000213.1:0-4074 GCA_052043475.1 Magnetococcales bacterium HHB-1 | reverse complement strand
ACTTTCACAGGTTTGACGAACCAACTCGCGGACACGCAATCCGACATCGCCTGTCAAAACCTTATAACGATATTTTGTTACCCAAACAAAATGGTACTGAATATCAAAAACTGTATGACTTCCATAGCGATAGCCCATATAGCCCTCCCCTGCCCTGAAACAAAAACATACTTATGTTCTCTATATCGGCAGATTGGTGCTAAAAGCTGACCGCCTGAAAGGCGGTGGTTTTAACCTTTTGCATGGATAATAAAGATCCCTATCAGATCAATGATCAAAAACCCATTCACAGTTCGCTCCTCCCCTCAGAGGGACGCCTTATGCTACTTTTTGGTGGCTTTGTCGGCTGTGATACCACCTGCCCTCCCTCCCTTGAAGTGATGCGCCAAGTCTATGAAACCTACCTAAAAACCTACAATAATAAAGATCTTAAACTGGTTTATGTCAACCTCAGTACCACAGCGCATCCCGATAGCGTAATCGCTTACGCTCAAGCCTTCCACGAAGATTTTATCCCGATCCATCTTAAAAGAACCGATAAGGATAATCTACTCAAACAGCTAGGTGTGGTCTTTACACCCGCCATCTATGACCCGGATACCATCCACCACAGCAATTTTATCTATCTATTGAAAAAACGCGGCCAGACCTGGACACACCATAGCCGCTTTCTTGATAGCGTTCCTGACCCAGATAAAATTATCGCTGAAATTAATGCCCTGGTTGCAAAATCACCCTAAAACAACAATCATCTTAAAATCTGTGAAGATGAATCGACAAACTTTCTCTCTGGAAGAAAATATGTTATTTATACGGATTGCTTCAGTTTAAGTGGGGTGACCCTCAATCACGATCATCCTAAAATCCCCCTGAACTGAAATTGATATCCATAAAAGCGTGAGGTTCGATAATGAAAAAGGGGTTTTTTGGTACATATGGTGGTGCCTATATTCCAGAGATTTTGCATGCCACATTTGCTCAGCTTGAAAAAGCTTATACAGAAGCGCGCAAGAATCCGGAATTTTGGCAAAACTATACCCGCTTGATGGCCAACTACTCCGGTCGTCCCACGCCTCTGACCTATGCTGAAAATCTCTCCTCGCGCTTTAATCGCTCAATCTATATTAAACGGGAAGATCTCAACCAGACCGGTGCTCATAAAGCCAACAATGTGATGGGACAAGGGTTGTTGGTGCAAGAGATGGGTAAAACACGGGTGATCGCAGAGACCGGTGCCGGACAGCATGGCGTGGCCACCGCCACCATGGCTGCACGTATGGGATTGGAGTGTGTGATCTATATGGGCGCAAAAGATGTAGAGCGCCAAAGACCCAATGTTTTCTGGATGGAACAGTTAGGTGCAGAAGTTGTTCCAGTAGAAGCAGGCTCGCACACCTTAAAGGATGCCATCAATGAAGCCTTAAGAGACTGGGTCTCCTCCATGGATAACACCCACTATGTTCTAGGTACCGCCTGTGGTGCTCACCCCTTTCCTGAGATGGTCGCCTGGTTTCAATCGATCATTGGCCAGGAGGCTCGGCGTCAGATCCTTGAACTTGAAGGCCGCCTCCCCTCCCACATCTACGCCTGTGTCGGGGGCGGTTCCAACGCCTTGGGTATCTTTCAAAGTTTCTTAGATGATCCAGAGACCGAGTTAATTGGTGTGGAGGCGGGAGGTAAAGGGGTAGATACCCCCCATCACGCCGCCCGTTTAGCCTCAAAAGATGCCGCCATCGGGGTGGCACACGGCTATAAAACAGAGTTCCTGCAAAACCGTGAAGGCCAGATGCGCGAAACCCATTCGGTTGCCGCTGGACTCGATTATGTGGGGGTCTCTCCCATTCTGGCACATCTGGCGAAAGAGAAAAAAGTACGCTTTGAAGCCGCCACAGATCATGAGGTTCTCGACGCCTTTCGCCTCCTGATGAAAGAGGAGGGATTAATTCCCGCATTAGAGTCCACCCACGCGGTCGCACAAGCCTTTAAAGAGTTACCCCATCTCCCTGAGGATAGCGTGGTGATTATCAATCTTTCTGGTCGCGGTGATAAGGATATCTTCACCATCGCCGAAGCGTTAGATGATCCCAAATGGCACCGTTTTATCCAACAGAAAGCAGCGGCGCAATAACTCCTTTGCATACCTAAACCCCTTACCATCCCCCTATTTTTAAATTCTGGAAGAACGCATGAACCGCACCGCTGCCAAAAATAGCCTCCAACACACCATTGAGCGTAAACTTCAAGAACGCAACAGAGAAAAACAGCAAGAGATTCTACTGATGTCCCACCTGGTGTTGGGTGCACCCTCGTTAGAGGAGAATCTCAAAGTGATTGATGCCATGGTTAAAAATGGTGTGGATATCATGGAGCTTCAGATCCCCTTCTCTGAACCCGTCGCCGATGGACCGGTGATTGCTGCGGCTAACCAGAGCGCTTTAGATGCGGGCTTCTCTGTAGAGGAAGGGTTACAGTTTATCCAGAAGGTCACCCAGCGTCATGATATTCCCTTCTTAATCATGACCTATTATAATATTCTCTTCAGCCAGGGCGAAGAGGCGTTTATCCGTCGTGCTGCCAAACTGGGAGTACAGGGATTGATCATTCCCGATCTTCCTCTGGAGATGGCTGAAAACTGTATGAAAATCTGTCGAGAAGAAAATCTCGCCTGGGTACAGCTACTCACCCCCACCACACCTGAGAAGCGCCTTAAAAAGATCGCTGACGCAGGCGAGGGATTCACCTACTGTGTCGCCAGAAAAGGGGTCACCGGTTTACAGACCGCCTTCGATGAAGCGTCCCCCACAAGTCAATTTTTACAGCAGTGCAAAAAAGCCTCACCGGTTCCTTTAGCAGTGGGTTTTGGTGTATCTGCACCTGAAGATGTGAGATATCTTACAGGCCGTTGTGAGATTGCGGTGGTGGGCACCAAGAGTATCCGTATTCATCAAGAAGAGGGTACTGAGGCGGTCGGCCGATTCTTTGCAGGATTGCGGACATAAAAACATATCTTTACTGTCCGTTCTCTTGAAGCGCTTTTTAAAGAACAAAACAAAAAAGCTCACTAAAACAGAGTGAGCCTTTTCAAGATCACAATTAACAACTTACACCAAACCAAGCGCCATCCGCTTTTCATCAATGCTCTCACGCAGTAGGGTATAGGCCGCTTTAAAATCGGTCTCAATAATATAGTGCGCGCCGGTAAGATCCTTTAAGGTTTTGGTCATCAGTTTCTCCGCCCCCTTCGCCCCCAACACCGGTGGTGCCACGCCTAAATGCACCGTTACACCCAGCGTGCCCGCCCACATCACAATACTGATCGCTTTTTCATGCATAATCTCTGGTGCAGAGACCACCAAAGGCAGTTGATCCACGTCCACGCCCATATGGTCAGCCAACGCCATCGCCAGATGCGCCGCGCGGGAGTTATCGACACAAGAGCCCATATGTAGCACCGGAGGAAGCGGACGATCCATACCCGCGGCCTTTGCCAGCGCATGACGTACCGCCGCCGAACGCTCACCACAGAGTTTATCGGTGCTATCCGGAGAGAGAAATCCATGCTTGGCAAACGCACCCGCCGCACAACCGGTGGCTAGAATTAGCATATCATCTTTGGCAAAACGGGTCGCCAGATCAATAAATCCCTTATCCTGAGGTACGCGGTAGTTATTGCAGCCACCAAAATGGACAATCCCACGAATATCTCCCGCCTTAACCGCATCCACCACCACGCTTAAAGGGTCTTCGCCATTGGCCGCAGAGAGAATATCCACCACCGCCTCGGCACTGAAACCAACCATCGCTTCTTGTTTAAACTCAGGAACTAGGTATCCATTTAGCTCAAGTCCTATCCATTTAAATCCAGTGATGGATCATGTATCCTATTTGGATGAACATTCAAAACTATCCCATTCGTGGTATCGATTATCCCCGCACGATGCTGGAATTTGAAGAGCGATTTGCAGATGAGAAGGCATGCTGGGAATACCTCCTCCGGTTAAAATGGCCGGATGGGTTTGTTTGCCCTCAATGCGGTGCCAAGGATGATCCTTGGATCACAAAACGACATTTACT
>JBQGBW010000212.1:0-4096 GCA_052043475.1 Magnetococcales bacterium HHB-1 | reverse complement strand
AAAGCTTTTTGAAGAATTCCCGAGGTTGAGGAAACGTTACTGGGGACGTCATTTTTGGGCGAGAGGATATTTCTGTTCTACGGTTGGAAAGATGACCGAAGAGATGATACGTGAATATCTAGAACATCACTTTGAGCCCAGAATCGATGATAGATTTAGGCTTGAACAATAAACCGGCTTGTAGCCGGTATCAGGACTTTCAGTCCTCAGTCTCTCTAACCCACCCACTTGCAGTGGGTGGTCGTTAAGTTTTTCTTTTGTGGTGCAATAGAGACATAGACACTGCGTTGATCCCAGGCATCGGTGACCACAGGATCATGGGGATTTCTCTCTAAGGTGGCGCGAAAGCGTGCGCCGGGCAGACTGGATTGACGTTGGCCGGAGTAGGTATAGAGATCGAGTTCTTCTTTAGTTTCTGAAAAAAACGGTGTGAGCAGATGCTCTTGTTGGGCGACTCTTTTAAGGGCAACTTCTAAAGGCGAGGTGGGAGAGGTGATCTCAAGGCGATACGATTCTAAGGGCCAGGCGCTCTTTTTTGGGGTTTGTGTATTTGTATTCTTACGCGCACCCTTGGTGGTGTGCGGTGTGGTGGTGGGATGGCGTGAGGATTCGTGAATATCCCCAGGATGTCTGTTTGGGATAATTTTATTGATACTCAACGCTAACCGACCATAAGATAATCTTGACCACAGATGAATCTGTGCTGATGTAGATAGGGACTGATTTTCTCTCTTGCGCCATGGCTTAGGATATAGATAAGAACAAAGGGTCTGTTTTTTTGCTGAATTAACCACTCCGGATCATGGACAGGAACACCTTGCAGGGTTTGGCCCATTTTTTTAGGATCGATATCGATCCAGGCTTTGATCTGGATGCCTTTTTGAAGCAGATGTTTAACCCGGCGGCGGGTGCGGCGTCCTGCGCCCCAGATCACGATGCTTCTGTCATTGTGCTTAATGCGCGGGTCTTCTGCAAGATATTTTGCCCTTAAAAGATCAAAGGCGGTGCGCGAATAGCGGGGATCTATCCACGTGAGACGTTGATCTGACTCCCGCCAATGCACTAAAATTTCAGAGAGCTTCTGCAATTGGAATCCTTTGGATACCATACGTAACCAGAGATCATAATCCTCAGGAAACGGACCATCACGATAACCGCCGAGATCTATTATGCTTTGGCGGCGAAACATCACGGTGGGGTGGGCCAGGGGAGATTCCCAGTAGATTTCATTGCGGATATCCTTAGGCGTGAGACAATGGTTTTGCCAGCGAATATAGCGCGCAAAGCCTGTGGAGATCTCCTTTTCGGGGAAAACTTTAACCTGACAGGCGATGAGATCCAGTTGAGGATTTTTCTTAAGCATCTGATGCTGCTTATCTAAACGTTGCGGCATCATCTTATCGTCGGCATCCATGCGGGCAATTAAGGGCGCTTGCGTGGCTTGTAATCCTAAATTGAGTGCTGCAACCAAGCCGATACGTCCGGGTTGTAGCAGGTGTAGGCGGGAATCTCCGGTAAATTTTTGCTGCACAATGGTGGCGCTACCATCCTGGGAGCCATCATCAATGGCAATCAATTCAAAATGGGTTTGGGTTTGCGCTAAAATGGAATCCAAACAGTCAGGTAGTGTTTTTTCAGCATTATAAAAAGGTAAGAGTATGGCAATCGGTGGTGAGGACATGAATCAATCTTCTGGAGCGCTTTTTCAGGATCTCTCTAAGGGAGTAACCTGTATTGATGTTGAGTATTATCGTCCGGGATGTGCGGCGAGTTATCTTTTAAGTCATGGTGGGGAAGCCGCATTTATTGAGACGGGAACATCCCATGCTGTAGAGACGCTTTTAAAGGCGCTTAAGGCGAGAGATCTCTCTGTGGATGCGGTAAAGTGGATCTTTGTTACCCATGTGCACCTGGATCATGCCGGGGGGGCGGGGGCGCTGATGAAGGCGTGTCCCCAGGCGACTCTGGTGGTGCATCCCAAGGGGGCCAAACATCTGATTGATCCTGAGAAGTTGACGCAAAGTGCAACGGCTGTCTATGGAAAAGAACAGTTCGATCGTCTTTTTGGTGTTTTGGAGCCCGTACCGGCATCACGGGTGATCGAAGCAGAAGATGGGGCGGTCTTTTCTCTTGAAAGCAGGCCCTTGATGGTGATGGATGCACCAGGACATGCTTATCACCATTTTGTGGTATGGGATGAACAGAGTCGGGGGGTCTTTACAGGGGATGCCTTTGGACTCTCTTATGCGGAACTCGCCACGGCAAAGGGTCGCATGATTATTCCGGCGACCACACCCACGCAGTTTGATCCCGATGTGGCCCATGGTACCTTAGAGCGTATTCATCAGTTGAATCCTAAAAAGCTCTATTTAACCCACTTTTCTGCCATTCCTTATCATGAATCGCTGATGCTAAACCTTCAAAAACAGCTCCATGATATGGTGATGTGGGCTCTGGCTTTGGAGCATAAGGAGAATCGACTAGAACACTTAAAAACGGCGGTGGCGGAGATCTATCGGCAGCAGTTAAAGGACCTCGACTATCCCCATATCGATAAGGCATTAGAGATTTTAGCGATGGATCTTGAGATCAATACGCAAGGGTTAGATGTCTGGCTGAAACGGCGTCATAAAATGACATCTTAACATGATGTTCAATCTGGCTCTACAGAGTAATCTATGACAATTGAACTTACCGATGGTGCACGGGTGGCTGTTGTAGGTGGCGGTCCCTCTGGCAGTTTAACCGCCTATTTTCTTCTGGAAGTCGCGCGTCGGGTGAATCTGACCCTGCATGTGGATATCTACGATCCTAAGCCGTTTTATCAGACCGGGCCTGTGGGGTGTAATCTCTGTGGTGGTGTAATCTCAGAGTCTTTAATTGAGTTGTTGGCGACAGAGGGGATTGCGCTCCCTGAAGAGGTGATCATTGATGTCATCGATGCCTATACACTCAATACGTCCAGCGGTTCGGTGACGATTCAAGCGGCCAGCGATGAGCACCGTATTGCGACAATCTATCGGGGAGGAGGGCCGCGGGGTGCAGAGCATCAGCGGCCACTGCCTTGGGATAGCTTTGATTGGTTTTTGTTGCGTCGTGCGGTGCAGCAGGGTGCGAATCATATTCCATTAAAGGTGCGCAGGCTCTCCTGGAATCAAGATCGGCCACAGCTCTGGGTGAAAGGTCGGGAGCCTGAAACCTACGATTTTCTGGTGGGCGCTGTGGGGTTGCTCCCGAGTAATCTCAAGCTTTTTAATGCGCTTGATTTTGGTTATATTCAACCGAAAACCTGTAAAGCATTTATCGCAGAACTCTATTATGGTGCCGAAGAGGTGGAACGGCGTTTAGAGGGCGCGATGCAGGTTTTTCTGTTGGACTTTCCTGGATTGAAATTTGCGGCACTCACACCGAAGGGGCATTATGCCACGCTGGTGATTCTTGGTGATCAGATCGATCCTCTGTTGGTACGGCGTTTTCTTAAAGATCCGGTGGTCAAGGCGCGTTTTCCTCCTGGATGGGAGATCCCCGTACAACCCTGTCAGTGTCGCCCACCGATTTTTCTCGCCGATCAGGGGCCACTGTTTACAGATCGGGTGGTGATGGTGGGGGATAGCGGTGTATCAAGGCTCTATAAGGATGGCATTGGCGCGGCCTATCTGACCGCAAAGATTTGTGCGGTCACCGCGATTACCCATGGTATCTCAAAGGAGAGCTTTGAGGAACATTATCTCCCGACCTGTCGCGAACTCTCCCGGGATAACCGTTTGGGGCATATGCTCTTTTTTATGGACTTTGCTTTTAAAAAGTTTGCTGTGTTGCGTCGAATGATGCTCCAGACCATCAAAAAAGAGCAGCGCAATGCCGCCAAGGAAAAACGCTATGTCAGCAAGGCATTCTGGGATATGTTTACCGGTAGTGGCTCCTATCACGAAATCAGTGCCCATATTTTTCATCCTGGCGCTTTAGCGCGACTGCTCTTTGAATTTTTTAAAGCGCTGGTATCGCTTTTACGTCGTAATCCTGATCCGCCACATGGGCGTGACTCAAAATAAGAGTAAAAATAATGCTTTTCAGTAAAAAACAAGAGAAAAAATTA
>JBQGBW010000211.1:0-4220 GCA_052043475.1 Magnetococcales bacterium HHB-1 | reverse complement strand
GCCCAAGGGGAACCGTTTGTGGGGGCGGCAGGGCAGTTGCTGGATAAAATGATCGCTTCCATTGGCTTTTCCAGGAGTGAGATTCATATCGCCAATGTGGTGAAATGCCGTCCGCCTGGAAATCGCAATCCCGAAGAGGATGAAACCTCTCTTTGCCAGACGTTTCTTTTTCGTCAACTGGAAATCCTGGCCCCAAAAGCGATCTTTGCCATGGGAAAATTTGCCATTACCTGCCTGATGGGGGGCGGTGAAATTGGTCCGGTTGGTAGAGCCCGAAAAAAACAGTTCATTTGGCGGGGAGTTCCGGTTATCGCCACCTATCATCCCGCCTACTATCTGCGCCAACCGATTCAAAAACGATTCGCCTGGGAGGATCTTCTAAAATTGAAAGCCCTTCTGGATCAAGAAAACCAATCTCCTACCAAAGGGTCCGTTGGCTAGCTGAACTGTAATTTTCTGGGGAAATCATGACCAAACAGCAAGGATATCCCATCACACACCGTTTCATCGTCAAAGGAATGGTTGATAAAGCACTTCAACAGAGGATTTCTGATGAACTGATCGGTTTGAAAGGGATGCTTGACGTTCGATCATCGGTAAAAAAGCGTACTGTCAAAGTGACCTACGATCTTCATCAGCTCCGTTTTGAAACCATCGAAAACCATTTGAAGGGTATCGGCTTTCAATTGGGTAGCGGATTAATGGCAAGGTTGAAAAGGGAGATGATCCACTTCACCGAAACCAATGAGTTGGACCATCTCAATCATATTCCCCACTGTTGCAGCAAACCACCAACCCCTTAACCGTTTCGGCTTCCTGGTTTGGGTATTGATTCCAACATGATGGCGGAACTGGTTATGGCGGCAATCAGCATCAGAAAACTGATGATAATCCAGAGAACACCCATCCCCGCTTCGGTATCAGGCATCAAAGCCATCCAATTCATTGAAAAGTTAAGAATTCCAAAGGCCGCGATCAGGGAAAAGATGGAACGTAAACGCCAGGCAATGGCCAATAGCGCTATAATGGCACTGATATTGGCCCAAAGAATCGGATCCGGGAAAGCCTCATTGACCTGCCATCCCCACCCCTGAAAACCAACCAGAACCAGAACAATATAGGTTACAGACAGATTGGTCTCCTTCCTCTTCCCAAAACGGATGGCCACCGCTGCCGCCAACATCCAGACAATCCAGGAGAAGAGAGGAGGATAGAGGGTTGCCAAAAAGGTTGCCCCAATCAGAGTGGACCAATAAGCCCCCTTCTCCTTGGCCATGGGAATGAACAGAGCCGCAAATGGGGTCGCTTGAATGATCATCACCATGCCGTTATCCGGTCCCAACCAGATGATATAGTTCCAAAGATGATAGAAATAGAAGCCCCCAAGAATCCCCCAGGCCGCCCTGACACTTCTTCTAAGAACCGTCTCCCCCCATTCCGATAACTCCCTTTGGCAACCGATGGCATAAGAACGATAGATAAACTGCCCCATCAGCGCCCCACCAAACAGATTGGCCCCCATAAACAGTAACGGCATATCAGCACCCGGAATCGCCATTATCCTCGGTAATGCGGCAATCCCCACAGCCGCCGCCAATACCGAAAGGGTTACCTCATTCGGAACATCCAGCTGGAAAACCCGAACCAATAAAAGCCATTTGATCATCGTGAGAACAACCCAACCCACCGTCAACATGATTCCCACATCATCCATATGGGCCAGATCTTCAATGCGAAAGGTGCCGTCAAAAAGGAAAAAGAGCGCCATCAAACCTAAAATGACACCCGGTCGGGGTTGATTGATGGTTCGGAACAGAAACCAAGCCCCCGCTACCAAAAGAAGTTCATAAGCCTGAATCACCCCAAACAGAAGAACCTGACCAAATATCAACTTCTCCGTGGGCAGTCCATGAAGCGTTTGAGTGACGACAAAAATTCCACTGAGCATACAGAATGCACTGAAGAAGAAGAGGGGATTGTATTGAACAAACCAATACTCCAGTTTTCCCGCCCATCCTTCCTCTTTCAATCCCAACTCATCAGCCACTGACATGATCCCCTCCTTCCGCCTCACTCTTTTCACCCAATGTTGCGGCTGTTTCATCTCGGTCTGTTTTCATGCGGCGAAACCACCAACTCACCCCAAGACCAGCAACAAGTGATACAAAGCCCAATCCCAACAGGGCAATTCCAATCTCCAAAGGATCGTCCGGTATGATTCGACTCCAGGGAATGCCGAAAATGATCCCTAAAGCGATGATCATCATGGCTGATTTGGCCCGGGCAACAAAAGCGGCATAAAGCAAACCCAAGGCGATGATTCCCCATTCCCACCATAAAGGCCAAACACCTTCAAAAAAATCAAGCAGATTGATAGGGTGAGGGGTATAATTTCGCCAACTGACAACGGTTATCGCCAAAAAGAACGCCCCCGCCGTTGCCATGGCTGGACTATCAAATTTTTTCCACCGTTTCCAGAAGAGAGTTGCCGTCATCAAGTTGGTAAAGAGCATCAAGGCGGGAAGAAGATGGCTCATGGCCAATAATATCAACGATCCCCACCAAACAACCGACTCCTCCTCACTAAAGAGTAAAAAGCTCCATAAACCAGGAATGAGAAGAGCAATGATAAGGGCAGGCCAATCAATATTATTGAGATATCCCGAACCCCCACAGTGGATGAAATAGATGATAAAGATCAGAATAATGATGGAATCGACTGCGGTTGACAGAGCCTGATGGGGGGAGGGGCCTTGAATGGATTGATTCCCCTTTTTGACCCTTGTTGGAATGATGAGAGGGGCAGGCAGTTTATGAATGAAGAGCAGAATGGAAAAAAGTCCGATCCAGATGGCGATCCCCACCATTGAAGCCGCTATCTCCAATGAGGGACTGAAATGGGGAGGGATCTTGGCCAGAATCAGGGGAAGGGCTGTCATGGTCGCCGCCAGAACGGTTAGAAGGGCAGCGGTGGCAATGGAAAATTGAATCCGATAGATGGTGCTTAATAGGTATAATTTCAGGCCAAACAAGCCGATCCAAAGAAAGGGCCAGAGGGGAAAAGAGCCGATTTCAGGCAGGGTGTGAAGGGTGATCAGACGCAAGGTGGCATCAAAAAGAAGAAGAGCCGCCAGGAAACCAGGCCAGAGGGAGGCGTTTAACTCATGGCGTGAACGGTAGAGTAAAAATCCCCCCGCCATCAGAATCCAGCTATAGAGTTCCACCGAAGAGAAAAGAAATAATCGATCCCACCCTTTTAAGGCCGGAATGGATTCCCCTCGGAAAAGAGCCGCCTCCACCTTGTAAAAGCCATAGAAAAGAACCAGAAAACTTAATCCATAGAGCGGATTGTTCTCCAGCCAGTAACGACGTAATGCGCCCTCCTCCTCAAAATAATCAATCTTCTCCCCTGCCGTTTCCCCATTTTGATTGCTAGCCATCTTTCCCCCCTCAAACCCTCTTCTCTCCCCAGCCATGCCAAAAACAGTCCCCTTCCTATTATGGGGCAAATGGGTTGGAAAAAAAGGAGTTTTTGCCAGGTGGAAAAGAGAAGGGGGATTGAGAAGAGGAAAAAAGGCAACCCAATAACCCCATCATCGCTTGGCAACAGGGCTTGGATTGCCTGACTTATCTATTTTAAATCAATTATATGGATACAGTATCAGCTAAGGATGCTGACAAGAAAAGCAACAACCAGACAGACCATGGCGGCTTGGAAGGTGTGAATAAAAACTTCAAAGGTAAAGCTGGAGTCAGTCATCGGATTGGAAGCGGGAACTTTATGATGGACGGCCATGGCATGCACTCCTTGTTATTCTGCGGGATGGATATACCGTCACCTATGCAATAAGATCGGCAGGAATCCAGAAAAGTTCAACTCTTTCGCCAAAGAAGAGCCTCAGCCGAATGGAAGGGCGGAGCTTACCCTGAAAGAGAGTGGACTACTCTTCCACGGCAAGCGGATAATGTGATATCGGTATTGACCTCCTGAAATCCAATGGAGGGGATCATTTCTGCCAGCGATGATAATGGCCGGGGGTAACTTGTGGGCGTCTGTTCATGGCAAAAATGGACGCTTGAACATAACGTCCTTCCCCACAACTGCGGCATTGAACCCCGGTTGATGCCCACCATTCCGTGGATTTGGCTGTTCCGATGCAGATATGAGAGCCACAACGAATCTCGCCGCATTGGGTGCATTGATAGAGCCGACCCGGTTT
>JBQGBW010000210.1:0-4251 GCA_052043475.1 Magnetococcales bacterium HHB-1 | reverse complement strand
GGCGGTAGCGGCCAAACCAAAGATGTTTTCCTGTCTTTGGATTACGCAGCTTCAAAACCGAACCATTCTCCCGAATAATGGTAGCGGCATAGATATTCCTCTCCCCCTTTTTCTGAAAGATAGAGCCGGAGACTGTGAGGCGTTCCCCATTGGCAAAATTGAACTTTTTTTGATCAGCGTACCATTGGGGGCTAACATGGACCAGGAGGGATCCTGTTGGGGTTGAGAGTGCCAGATGAAGGCCTTTTTCTTTCATGATCGGGTTGAAATTGGTGCTGACTCGGGTGATCTTACCTTTAAGTGTGGTAAAGGTTTTACTGTCATAAGGGGCCATTCCCTGGGAACCGAATCCTTTAGCATAGAGAGCGGGTTAAACAGAAAAGAGAGCAGATGGGGTATTGAATCCTGCCTTCAATGGGTCAAAGGTGGCATACTGAACGGTTAATAAGTCACGATACGATTCCCAATCACCCCTGATAAGAGTGAAGAGAGATGCCTGAGTTTCAATATGCCGATCTTTTGCCTACCGGAGACGATAAGACGGAATATCGATTGGTCTCCACCGAAGGCGTAAGTGTGGCCACCTTTGAAGGTCAACCGATTTTAAAAGTCACCCCGGAAGCCCTGACCCTGCTGGCCGAAACCGCCTTACGGGATGTATCCCATCTTCTAAGACCCAGCCACCTGCAACAGTTGAGGACTATTCTGGATGATAAGGAAGCCTCTGATAATGATAAATATGTTGCCTTTGAACTGCTGAAAAACGCCAATGTTGCAGCGGGTATGATTTTGCCGGGTTGTCAGGATACGGGAACAGCGGTTGTGATGGCAAAAAAGGGCCAACAGGTTTGGACAGGTGGAGGGGATCGTGAGGCGTTATCGAAGGGGATATTCAATGCCTATCGTCAGGGAAATCTCAGGTATTCCCAAGTGGCCCCGATAACCATGTATGAGGAGAAAAATACCGGTTGCAATCTTCCCGCCCAAATCGATATCGACTCTATTGACGGTGACGGTTACAAATTTCTCTTCCTGGCCAAAGGGGGGGGATCATCCAACAAAACCTTCCTTTACCAGCAGACCAAGGCGTTGTTGAATCCTGACTCCTTGAAAGCCTTTCTGAGAGCGGAACTTCCGACGTTGGGAACGGCAGCCTGTCCCCCCTATCATTTGGCGATTGTCATTGGGGGAACATCACCCGAATTCAATCTAAAAACAGTTAAATTGGCCTCTGCACGTTATTTGGACTCCTTGCCGGAAAAAGGGAGCGAAACAGGGCATGGATTTCGGGATCGGGATTTTGAAAAAGAGGTGTTGGATCTCTGCCGGGAGTTAGGATTGGGGGCTCAATTTGGTGGAAAATATTTTGCCCATGATGTGCGGGTAATTCGTCTGCCAAGACATGGCGCTTCCTGCCCGGTCGGTATTGGTGTCTCCTGCTCGGCGGATCGGAATATTCTGGCCAAAATCAATTCGGAAGGGGTCTGGGTTGAAGCATTGGAGAAGGATCCAGCCAAATACATGCCTGATGTCGATACCTCGGCGTTGGGGGGTGAGGTTGTCACGATTGATCTCAATAAGCCGATGGATGAGATTCGCAATACTTTGAAACAGTATCCCGTTAAAACCCGATTGATGTTAACCGGTCCGATTGTTGTAGCCCGGGATATCGCCCATGCCAAGATCAAGGAGCGTATTGATTCCGGAGAGGAGATGCCTGCTTATTTCAAGGATCATATTGTCTACTATGCCGGTCCCGCCAAAACGCCTGATGGGTATGCCTCGGGATCATTCGGGCCAACAACTGCCGGTCGAATGGATTCCTATGTTGATATTTTTCAGAAACATGGTGGCTCTTTCGTGATGCTGGCCAAGGGGAATCGTTCTCAGCAGGTAACCGATGCCTGTCGGGATAACGGAGGCTTCTATCTTGGTTCAATCGGAGGTGCGGCAGCTCGTTTGGCTGAGGATTGCATCACCAAGTCAGAGGTAATCGACTATCCCGAACTCGGTATGGAGGCAGTTTATCGGATTGAAGTTAAGGATTTCCCAGCATTCATTATTGTGGATGACAAAGGGAACGACTTTTTTGCCGGTTTGTTGTAATCCAAATGCTCTTGGGGATGTAGTCATGGCATCCCCTTTTCCAGGTCTCTTCCCATGATGGTCAAATCCCAACAACTTTCTCAACGGATACAAAGAGGAGAGCTTCCTGCTGTGGTTCTCCTTTATGGACCTGAACAGGGCTTGATTGATCAGGCAATTGTTGGTTTACGTCGGCAGGTTTTAGGTTCCGAGGATGTTGAGGATGCTTTTGATGCGGAGGTCTTTCATACCAATGATCTCAATCAAGAGGCATTTTTCAATGCTTGCCGAGCTCTTCCCTTTATGGCCCCGAAACGATGGGTTTTACTGAAGGGTGTTGAGAAGATGGATCAAAAATTGGCCAAATCGGTTGGGGAGTATATCAAGGATCCCGCCCCGGATTCGGTTCTGGTGATTCAATCCCGCAATCTGGAAAAAAGAAATCCGATTCGGTCCGCTTGCGAAAGGGGAAAAAAGGCTTGGGCAGTCCCTTTTTATGAAATCGTTGGTCGGGAGTTGGAAGGATGGATTCGGAAGGAACTTCAAGTGAGGGGTTTTCAAATCTCACAGGATGGAGTCGCTTATCTGTCGCAGCGGTTGAAAGGAAATACTCAGGGGGCTTTGCAGGAGTTGGAAAAGCTGACTCTTTTTATGGGCGAGAAGAGGCAGATTGGTATAGATGAGACCATGAATGCAGTTGGTGATATCGCTGTTCACTCGGTTTTTTCGCTGGCCGGGGCGACACTCTCTGGGAATTCCAAAGAGGCTTTGCGATTGTTGGATAACCTGTTGGAGTTGGGTGAAGAACCGTTGATGATGTTGGGATTGTTGGCAACCAAGTTAAGAACAATCGCCAAAGCAACCGATTTGATGAAACAGGGGATGGCTTTCAAGGATGCGGCCAAACAATCCGGGGTTTTTTGGAAGGAAGAGAATCAATTCGCCAAGCAGTGTCGGGATTACTCCCATGAAAAACTGATGGCTGCTTTGTTGCATTGTCAGATGGCAGATTTTCATCTGAAAGGGGGTTCTCCCAGACCCAAAAGGGAGGTGATGGAGCGCTTGATCATCAATCTGGCTTTGAAACGTCCTGCCCCACCCATGAGAATCAAATAAATCACCAGAGCCAAAAGTCGATGCCCCTATGTTTTCCTGGATGAATCCGCCATTGTTCTCATCCAAAACAGAAAAAGGGCGGAGGAAAACAGATACCCCCACCCTTCACAATCAACCTTCAAGTCAATCAGAAACCCTCTTCTGCCTTCCGAATCCGACTGATCACCAAACTGGCAATCTGTTCCGGCTTGAACTTGGGTACAAAATCATCCGCACCAACCTGTTGTGCCTTAAGACGATTTGAGGGATTACTCATGGAGCTGTGCAAAACCAAAAAGGTATCGGATAACTTTGGATGGGATTTAACCTTACGGGCAAAAGTAAACCCATCCATCCCCGGCATCTCAATATCCGATATTATCATGGTATAACGCTTGCCATCCGGTTGAATCGACTGCTGAAGTAACTCCATCGCCTTGGCCGCGTTGTCTGCTGTCACATATCGGATGCTGAACTGATCCAAGGTCTTGATCAAAAGCTCACGGGCTGCCTTGGAATCATCGACAATCATAACCACATGATCCGCCGTGTTGAGTCGTCGCCCCTCCTCCAGCAACTCATCCGAAAGACTCTCATCAACCCCGACAATCTCACCCAAAATCTTCTCAACATCAAGAATCTGGATCGAATCATCATTTTCATAGGTGATTGAGACGCCGAAGCAGATCACCAAGGTTCCGAAATCCCATCCCGCGATTGTTGGGGCGATCAACTTTCGGGAACGGTTGGTAACGGCGATTGATCTTTCGGTTGGTTTGAGTTTGACACCAATCGATTTTGAGAATGAACTGAGCTATATCATCATCTGTGAATATTCAGGAACGGTTCAGGGATTGGTGATCAGTTATCCGAACAAGTTGATCAATAAGAGTTGGGAGGAGGTTCGCACACCTTCAAGCGGGATTCAGAATTCCGGTTATTTGACGGCAATCACCTATGAAAATGATGATTCGATCCAGATTCTTGATGTTGAGAAGATTTTGGGTGAGATTGTCGGGGTTGATGAGAGTCTTTCGGATGAGTTGCTGGAGGAGGGGCGACGACTCAACA
>JBQGBW010000209.1:0-4260 GCA_052043475.1 Magnetococcales bacterium HHB-1 | reverse complement strand
CCCGTGTATCAAGTCGTGATCAGGTGAACGATTTAGAGAGGCAAAAACAGCTTCTGGAACTCTACTGTTCTGCAAATGGTTGGACCTTTGAGATGATTTCTGACCTTGGGTCAGGCATGAATTATCGGAAACGTGGTCTAAAAAAGTTGCTTAATGCAATTTTAGATTATGAAGTGGGACGTCTTGTTCTTACGCATAAAGATCGACTGCTACGTTTTGGCGCGGAACTGGTTTTTTCTTTATGTGAAGCCAGAAATGTGGAAATTGTCATTATTAATCAGACTGATGAAGCTTCATTTGAAGAGGAGTTAGCCAAAGATGTTTTAGAAATAATCACCGTATTTTCAGCGCGTCTTTATGGAAGTCGAAGCCGCAAAAACAAGAAACTAATTGACGGATTAAAACAGGCTGTTGAAGATGCTGATTGCACACAAGATTGAGATTGGACCAAATAAGGTCCAGGCAACGCACCTTTCTAAAGCATGTGGTATTGCGCGCTTTGCTTATAATTGGGCTTTGCATCAGTGGAAAGAAGCCTATGCAGCGGGTGAAAAACCAACAGAAGCCAAATTAAGAAAACAGCTTAATGCAATCAAGCGCAATGATTTTCCCTGGATGCTTGAGGTCACAAAATCATCGCCACAACAAGCCATTAAGGATTTAGGGACAGCTTTTAAGCGCTTTTTCAAAGGTGAAGGAAGATATCCCCAGTTTAAGAAAAAAGGTGTCCATGATACTTTTCGAGCAGATAACGGTGATGGTCGTGTATCAGGAAAACGTGTCTGGATTCCCAAACTTGGCTGGATTCGCCTACGCGAGAAGTTACGTTTTACAGGTAAAATTATCTCTATTGTTGTCTCTCGTGTGGCAGACAAATGGTTTGCCTCGATCACCGTTGATACCGATTTCAAACCCACAGCAAGCGAAAATCAAGCGTCTGTTGGTATCGATCTTGGTATTCAACATATGGCAACACTCTCCACAGGAGAAACCATTGATAATCCTCTTCTTTCGCTTCCAGCGCCATTTGAGCCCACATTTTATCCTCTAAGGCGATAAGAAAATCATTCTTCTCCTTTGATAAGAGCACCGCTTTCTCTCTGCCGTGGCTGGAGATCTTTACAGGCTCTTTAATTGCGGCCTCAAAATAGCGCCCGAAGTTTTGTTTGAATTCTGTTGCTGTCGCGTCCATTTCTGTTCCTGATCGGCTCTTGGATGGTGAGAGGTCTTTTGTCTATTTTATCAATTTAGCTTATTTTGTCTGATTTGTTCGTTTCTGAAAAAAAGCTCCGCATTTGCAGAGCTTTTTCTGTTTGAATCGTTTCAATCCCCTATGGTTATATTAAAATAGATAGTAGCAAATGTGAATAAATCAGTTGCTATGCATCAACTCTCCATCCTGATTCATCTGCTCAATCAGAGCAGCGAACTCCTCCTCACTCAGCATCTCTTCTCCATCTGATACACTCTGCTTGTAGATCTCATAGAGTTCCTTCACAGAGACCTGGCTACCCTGGGATAGATTGCTCAACGCCTGTTTGATCGTTTTGACCGCTTTTGTTCGCTTGGTTTTAAGATCATTTTGCGGTTTTTTATCCTCATCAGAACGCTCCTGGGTCACCTGATTGGGAATGTCGTTCTGTTGATCCTGGCGCTGTTCCTGCTGCTCTTGTGGGATTTCTGATTCCTGTGGTTTGGTCTCTAAAGAGGTCTCAAGGGAATCTTGTGGCGTAGGATCTTTGATCTCTAACGGCTCAAGATTTTGTGGGTTGTTTGAGTCAGGCAGTTGTTGGTCATTCTGTACCGGACCATGCCGATCCTGCTGTAAAGTATCCATAGGATGATCACCCAACTGATAATCCTGGATCATATCACTGAGCAGCGGTTGGGATTGCTGTTGATGACGCTGGCCTAAATGATCATGCCGATGCAGTGGTGTTCGATGGTCGGTTGTATTGGTCAGCGAATCATTTAACTGATTTTGTGAAGGATCATAGAACTCCTCTCCGATAGAGATCTCAGACAACATATCCGCGTAGGGAAGCTGGAAGGTGCTGCCATCCCCTGGGATGATGTTGGTTTTAACCAGGATACTACTGCCAGTTCTTATGATCTCATCCAGTGAGAGAATACCTGTTGTATCGGTAATCTGTAGATCCCCATCTCCATGCACGGTCACAGAGAGCTTTTCTACCGCTGTTTTAACCGTGACATCGCCATGGGTGCTGATGGTCAGTGACTCTCCCTTTAACAGACCGCTGTGATTCACTTTGTTGTTCGATGTAATAAAGAACTCCCCACCCGTGGTGGCATGCCAATCTTTAAGGGCGATATTCCCCCCAGAGAGTTCAATCGAACTGCCTAATATGGTCTTGTAATCACCATTCTCACCGGTCACCGCGCCTTGGGCCTTCACCTCAATCAGATGACCCGCCCGCACTTTACCCCCCAGATCAATATTTCTCTTTGAGTGCAGTTTAACCTTATCGATGGAAAGAAGATGGCCTTGAATCTTCACATCATTACTTGCAGTGAGTGAGATATCACTCTTGCCAACGGTATCGCCATCATCAACAAAGATTTTACCGCTTTTATCCAGCGTGATCATACCCCTTGCATCAATGGAGACCGAAGCATCGGCACGGATAAGCAGCTGTTTTTCTTCTTTATCCAGTGCTGAACCCTCAATATCACTCTTTTCATCAACCCAGCGCTGGCTCTGAGTCTGGCGTTGATCATTGATATCGGTCTTATCGGTCTGCCAGGTGTAGGTGTAGTTGTTGTGATAGACAGGAGTCGCTTTCCAGTGGCTGGTATCGATATGGGTTTTTGTATAGACAATCCGATTTAAGAACATCTTGGCAAAACCGTTGCGGAACTGCTTTTCCCAATACTCCACCCCATTCTCAATCTTCCAGAAACGGCGATCATAGGTTTTACCGAACTTAATCTTGCGGGTTTTGCTAATTTCATCAAACTGATCATAGCCTGATTCAACCCACTCACCTTGCGGGTTGTCGGCCACATAGATGGTCTCTTTATTGACCTCATTGGTCAGTGTTCCTGTGGCCTCAGTGTAGCCTTCAGGGGCAATAATATTTCGACCTAGGGCATCATCCACATTCTCTTCTAAGACTTCAACAGAGGACCATGAGGGGTCACGGTCAAAGGAGATGGTGCTTGTGGCGCCATTAAGATCAAACAAGCGTTTTCCATCCCCTTGATCACTCACCTGCCAACGCTCGGTACCATTGGTGGTAATGCCATCAAGGATATTGCGCTCCTGGGTATAGAGTACGGTGGCTTGATCACGCCAGGTACCGACTTTCTCTTGATCCGTCGCTGCACCTGCCAGATTAAAGATTCTCTCAATCTTTGCATCCATATCATCCGGTAAACGCAGATAGAGATGATCTACACCTGTTGTTTTAAGCTGTGTAATGCTCTTTTGATTACTCGATTTCCAGGTGGGAGACCAATCTTTTTGATACATCACCCCATTGATCAGGGTATGTTCTTTTAATTGACTGAACTCAAGGTCATGCAGCGGTGTATAGCCTAAAGATTGAATCACCGCCTGACGCTGTTTGCTGTTCAGTTGATCGAAGGTCGCTCCCTCCTCTGGTGCATCGGTATGATAAGAAGACCAGTCAATAATGATCGCATCACCACCGATGCGTTTTTTGCTCTCCTGACTGTTAAAGTAGTCCGCCCCTTCAACAAAATATTCTCGAATCTTCTGATCGCTGGTGGCATCTGGGTTATAGAAGGCATCCTGCGTAAGATCCGCCGTCATGCTATGGAAGCGCTCGCCCACCAGATTACTCTGGATCTGCTCACCAAGGACAATATCTCCTTTAGCATGCATCACCACATGGGAAGGATTACCCGACCAGGCGGTCTCTTGTCCGGTTAACTGACCTTGATTATCAAAGGTGTGTTTGAGTGTGGCGCCAGAGGTCACCATACCCTGAACAGAGATACCGCCACCCTCTGCATTGAGTGTTACCGTACTTCCTTTACCAGACAATCCCAGACCTGCGGCCATCACACCTGCGCGTTTGCTAAGATCAAGCGTCTTACCACCGGTCAGGGTAACATCGCCTGTCGCCATGATTGCGCCATTAACTGAGAGATCTTTTTCTGATTTAACATCAATGTGTGATCCATGGCCGCTCCAGGTGATTTCTGTCTCACCAATCGAGCCCCCTGCAATCAGATAACCGTGCAGATCAGCCCGCTCACCCCGATGGATGATGA
>JBQGBW010000208.1:0-4294 GCA_052043475.1 Magnetococcales bacterium HHB-1 | reverse complement strand
GCTCTGGCCAGCAACGTGAAGCGCTTTCTACGCTACCAGTGCGCTCAAATAGCTGGAAAAGCGGAAAAAACAGAGTCAGTTCTTGCATAATGGGGTAAAACTCCCTTCGTTTCACACTGTTTTTTTACCTCAAAAAACGAATCCAGAACGAGTCTGCGGAATTCCAGAACCGGTTATCGAGATTTTTACATCAAACAGTTAACTGGTCAGGAAACACGCCCAAGCTCAAACAGGCTTTTTTCGGAAGACTCAAGGAAGCCGTCTGTCAAATATAGTGGGTTAATCAGGACGGACTAGAAATTTTGCTGTCCAGTGGCGGTCATAAGAATTCCAGATAATAGGATCATCATTGAGCTGGAAAAAGCTTTTGAGCTTTTTGGCTAACAGGTGCTTTTGTTTTTTGATCTTGGCAAGCTCTTGGGGAGATTTAAGGGATAGAATGCCACTGGTCTTGGCGAGAGAATGCAACAGAGTCCACTGTAATGTCGGACGGCCATTTTTCCGGTTACGCATTCCCAGATCATCAGGTTCGATGCGCTTGACAGTATCAACGCCACGGCATCTGGCATTGAAGACCTCTCTTGCGATGAACTCGAAGGTGAAGTCTTCCCATTTGGCTTCCAGCGGCGTTGGAAAGCGTGATGGATCGTGGGTTGTAACTGGAATCTCTATCTGACTATGTATAGCTCCCATATCGATTACGACTTTCCCATCATCGGACTCCTTAATATATTCATCATGCTCAATGATCTTATGTTTAAATGGTAATTGAATATAGCGGCTGGTTTGAATGCCCACTCCGGTTAAAACAATTCCTGGTGTTTGTGGCTTCCACTGCGATATGGCGTCAAGTAGCTTGTCTGAGATTGCAGGATTCCGTAGACTATCGACCAGCAATACAGGTGCATTATAGCCATTCACATTGATCTCCCCAAGATCCCAGAGGTAATCCTTCAGAAACTCGCGAACTTTGATGTGTGAATCTATCCCGATAAGGGATTGTATATAGTGAAGCAGCCACTTTTTATCCAAAATAAAGGTCTTGAGATCCATTTCAGGGACAGTATCCCATCCACCGCCTTCTTCCCAGAAAAAGTAACGGTATGTTTTGGTTTCAGGATGCCACTCGGCTTCAACAAAATCGTGCTCATAATTGGCGCGATAGGGAACACAAGTATTGATTGGTCCCTCTGTGAGGGCACCAGCTTTGATTAATTCCTCTCCTTCCACCGGATAGTGATCAGCAATGTAGCAACCATAAATACTGATCTCTGTCTGTTTCCCAAATAGAGATAGGGCCAATCTTAATGCCTTCTTGCTTAATTTGATACTCATGCATAAACCTCCCGAACCAATCCCCATCTGGGGAGATATTTATCACAGATGATGCGCTCTTTTTTTGTCTTTCCTTTGAGACTACAGCCGTTTGGTGAAGAGAGTTTCACAGCAAAGGATTTGCCGCGTTGCGACTCTCTATCTGGCTGAAACTTGACTGATAGAGTTGCACGGATAACACTAAATTCCCCACTTAGAGATTGAGCATCAAGCATCAACTCTTGACGCCCTTCATGAACAGAATGGGGAGAAGTTGCCTTGGTTTTTACCCCAATTTCAATACCATGAAGCTTTTCATGTGTTACGCCCAGATCCATTACCCGGACTGATCTGATTCCATCCTGTGGGTCAGTGGAAAACTGAATGGGATGAATGAGTCGCGATAGGTCATATTGTCGCAAGGAAATGCGTTGGCCTAGAATCAATTTTTGAAGCAGGTGTTTTGCAAAAAGACGGGCCAGACTGGCGCGGTGTTTAACTCCTGGCGAGACGACCTCAATGACACCCAATATAGGATCATAAGTAAACATCACCTCATAGACCGGACGTCGCTTTTTTTGAGTCAATTTTCCATCTTGCAGGAACTCCAGAAAGCTGGAAGGAAGACCATCGCGGTAAACAACAACCTGAATCAGTTTGCTGATTTTGTTCTCTTTACACGGACGTGTGCGTTCGAAGATCTCAACTTTTGCGTTCTCTGACCGGAAAAAAATCTTGATAGCTTCTTCAAACTGCCGATGATGTTCTGACTTTTGACTGATTTCCAAATTTTTAGGAGCAACAAAGCCCGACCACATGCGGCCCATACGGTTGTGGTCAGCATAGCGGATCTCCTCGGCACGACGAAATGACTGTGGTTCATTCATCAATGTCCACAGAGCGCGTTCATACTCATTTTCTAGGGTTCTGAGACGTTCAAAGTTCCGAACACTATTCTGAATAGCATTTTGTCCTATCTCGTCTGTCAGTTCATTAACACGTTCAAAATCAGCATTGATTCTTGCTTGGGCTTCACGGGGGAATTGATAGTTTAGAGCATGTTGTAATCTTTTTGCTATAGCTGTAGGAGGACGACTCCAGTCGATCATCTCCTTGATTTCTAGATGTGATTTCTCAAAATAACGTTGAATTCGCTGGATTGGAGTGCGCCGGATAACTCGAGCCACGGCCAACATGAAACACCTCCTTGCACATTCGATCAAAATTCGTTCATGGAAAAAAAATATATTTATTCTGGACGAATTTCAATAGATTTTTTTCCACTTTTCTGGCATATTGGATACTCTTTCTTTGAAAAACTCAGTAGATCAAGGAGATAGAATGTTCAATCCTCTTGGAGAAAAAATCCGCAGACTAAGGAAAGAAAAAAAGCTTACTCTGGAAGGTCTGGCCAAACAGAGTGACTGTAGCAAAAGCTATATATGGGAGTTAGAGCATCGGCGTATGCCAAGACCGTCGGCGCAGAAACTCCAGAATATTGCTTTGGCACTGGGGGTGACATCGACCTATTTACTGGATGACGATCAAAAGATGCCGGATGAAAATGTCATTGATAACGCCTTCTTCCGTAAGTATCAGCGTCTCTCTCCCGATACAAAGAAAAAATTTAGGGATTTGATTGACGTGTGGAGCAACGAATGAATACAGAGTATTGGAACCCGGATGATTGGGCTAACTTTGTAAATATGGTATTTGATCGCGCTTTTGGTGCGGAGCGCTATCCAATCAGTGTAGTGAAGAGCGCTCTTGAGTTTACAGAGCTCAAATATCCGCATGATCCGATCACGGATGTGCGCGGTCATGATCTGGCTGCAATTGAAGGATCTCTGGTCAGAGATCCTCACAACCGAAAAGGGTGGTGTATTTTTTACCATTCGGGTGTACCGTCTCGACGCCGCATCCGTTTTACACTGGCCCATGAATTCGGCCACTATTTGATGCATCGTCATCAACACCCAGGAGGCTTTGAGTGCAAAATTGGTGAGTTTGGCCGCCATATGGGAGATCTGTTTCAACAGGAGCGCGAAGCTGACCTGTTTGCCGCCCATTTTCTGATGCCGCAATACGACTTCAAAGAACAGATCTCTCCCTGGGAAGAAACCGACCTGAATGCTCTTTCTTGCTGTGCAGATCGATACGGCGTTTCTATGACAGCCGCTATCCGCCAGTGGTTGCGTTATACACAGATAAAGGCTGTCCTTGTATTGTCTAGTGAGGGATTTATTGAATGGGCTGAAGCCAGTCTGCCTGCACAGAAGGCAGGGACTCATTTTCCCAAGACCAACGTAAGTCCACCTCTGGAAGTTCCAGAAGGAGCCCTGGCTCTAACACCAGAGAAAACGAATTATCCGAAGGAAGGAATCCCCTTGGAAAAGGGGACATGGTTTCCAGAGCACGACGTATGGGAAATGGTTATTGTTTCTCTACGATATGAATCTGTTCTATCTCTGCTGATCATCAAAGATTAGAAAAGTTGCATATTTTAAGTTGGTAGCATTTTTCATCGTAAAAAAAATCTCCGTTGACGGATTTATATAAGAGGTACCATTCAACGGAGAGAATCTATGCCCAGATATTTTATTCCAGACCCCAACCAACTGACAGCTGACGAACGACTCAACGCCATCGCAGAAATCCTCGCTACAGGCTTTTTGCGCTACCAACAGAAAAAGCACCAAGCAGAGAAAGTTTGCCTGGACTTATTGCCCACACAGAGCGTTCATGGTGACAAACTTAAACAGACTGGAGGTGCTTATTCATGAGTAAGGTTTTAAAGCAGGTCGCAACATTGCCAGGCATGTCGATACAAGAGCTGCGAGAGATGTGGCGGGAGCTTTATGATGCTGATCCACCATCGTTCACCAAGGCGTTCTTGATTAAGCGGCTGGCCTATCGGCTTCAAGAGTTAACCTACAACGGCTTGCAGAAAAAAGAGCTGAAACGGCTGCAACATCTGGCA
>JBQGBW010000207.1:0-4382 GCA_052043475.1 Magnetococcales bacterium HHB-1 | reverse complement strand
TGCCATCATTCGCAGTGGCAAAACAGAGATTCTCTACTGGGAGTTTGAGAAGCGCCATAAAATTCCTGGTGGCGATGAACGATTTATCAATGAAGTACGTCGTCGCTACAGTCGCCGTGTCATACCCTACATTAAACGCTACGCCAATGAGACACCCGGCCTTAAAGATGCACAGGGCATTATGTTTAATGGCGGTATTTTTCTACAGGATCGTACGGCCACCGGCGATACGTTCCAAAAAGCGGTGGTGATCGCCCATGAGGTAGGACACCTGCTCCATTTTCTCTTCTCCAAACATCTGATTCAATCCTTCCAGGCGAAAAACAATCAAAAACAGGCAACGCAAGAGCTTAAAGTCGCCGCCACCCTGCTCTATCCCAATATCCAGGAAATTAAAGCCACAAAGGACAATCAACGTTTTCTTAACTATCTTCTCGATCCCAATGAAATTCTTGCAGAGTGGTGCGCTTATCGGCTCGCCTTTCCCAAAGAGGCGATGACAAAAGTACCCACCTATACCCATTTTTTTAATACCTGGGATCAACAGGTGCGCTGTGATCCCGATGTCACCCTCCCCCACTTCAAATAAAATGCCTGCCACTATGATCTATCGCCGCTTTGGTCAGACCAATAAACAACTCTCCATCTTCACACTCGGATGCATGCGCTTCACCTATGGCTGGAACCGTCCTTATGATTATCTGCCAGAGGAGAGTTTAAACCACTGTCAACAGACCCTGCAAAACGCCATGGATGCAGGTATTAATCTATTAGAGACCGCCCGCGCCTATGGTAAAAGCGAGCGTCTGATTGGCCAAACGCTGAAAAACAATCCCCAACTAAAAGACCATTTTCTACTCATGACGAAACTGCGTCCGGCCCCCGCAACACAGACACGTCAGTGGCTAGAGGAGTCATTAGAACGTCTACAGAGCGATCATATCCATTTTTTAGCGATTCATGGCCTGAATGTTGAGGAGGATTTTCAACAAACCTTTCATCCAGAAGGAACCTATAAAGCACTCTATCAGGCCAAAGAGGAGGGATTGATCGGTCATATTGGCTTCTCAACCCATGGCAATGCGGCAATCATCAACCGCTGCCTTAAAACCCAGCAATTTGAATTTTTAAACCTGCACTACTACTACTTCCGCCCCGAACTACAACCCATGGTAAAACAGGCGGCGATGCAGGATATGGGCATTTTAATCATCTCCCCCAACGATAAAGGCGGCCAACTCTACCAAAGCCCTGCAAAGCTTCAACAAAAAACCAAACCGCTCTCCCCGGTGGTTTTTAACGAACGCTGGTTAATCAATCAACCCGAAGTACACACCCTCTCCATTGGCTTAAGTGAGCCCGATCATATCCAGATCCATCAGGAGAGTATCAATCAGCAACCGATTTTCGGTGAAACGGAAAAAAAGGTTGATCAAACCCTGAAACAGACTCTACAATCAACACCACTTAAAGATTGTGCAACACACTGTCAGCGCTGCCTACCCTGTCCTGAAAAAATTCATATCCCAGAACTGCTCCGCCTACAACAACTGGCGGACTGTTTTGACCTTAAAAAGTATGGCCAGTACCGCTACAGCTTCATGGATAAAGAGAGCACCTGGAGCCCAAGCAATGAAGGTTCAAAGTGCACCTACTGTAACGACTGTCTATCGCGCTGTCCGATGAACCTGGATATTCCAACCCGACTTTTGGGAAGCCATAAAACACTCTGGAGCATCAAAAGGCCACTCTTTAAGTTTTTCAGCCAATTAAATAACCGCTTCTCTGATCGTGTCTGGCGCTATCTCACACCTGTTCTTATACGACTGCAAAAACTGTTCTCTTAAAAAAACGGCTCAACGGTTGGCACCAATATGGGTTGTCCCACACTGAGGGCAGCTCCACTGACGACCATTGGAGATATACTCCGCCATATTTTCATTCATGCATTTATGGCAGACCGCAAAACCACAATCACAACTCCAGTTAAACCCCGTATTGGCACCACAACGGCTACAGGGCGGAAATGATTTACGGGGTTTAGAACGACGTTTCATAAATTAATCCTTTCTCTCTTACAATCACGCACGGATATAAACATCAAAGCGGGTGCTTTTGCCTTTCCACTGATAGGTTGGCTGATGGCGCAAATCCATGGTGTGATCATGCAGGGGGCGTTTAATCACCACACGAGGAATAACAGAATCGCAGGCCAAACGCAACAGCGAGAGCCGATCCTGATCCTCACCCGACGCCATTTTAAGAAAACGCATCGCCTTTTGTACATGGGCCGATTTTTTGCGCTCAGGAAACATGGGATCAAGATAAACGGCTGAAAATTTTTTCACCCACTCAGGTCTTACCAAAAGATCGGTCGCATCCCCGCCAAAAAGCTGTAACCGCTCTGGTAGCCAGGATCGATAGAGGGGATCTTTTGCAGCCCGCTTCAGACCATCCGCCAACAACCAAGCAGTCATTGGTGAGCGCTCCAGCATGGTCACCGAAGCCCCGGATGCCGCCAACAAAAAACCGTCCCGCCCCAATCCTGCTGTGGCATCCAGAATATGAGGATGCTGTTCTCGCTTTCCCACCAAAGCACGATAGAGCGTCTTTTTATCATGATGAAGCGCATGATAACGGCGTTTAAACGCCTGGCTACAAAAATCAACCACAAACGGTTTCATACCATAGCTCATCGGAGGCGTGACCATCCACCCCTCTGGTGTATAGAGCAGTCTAAACTGTTCAGAAGATGTGGCCACCACCCCCATCCAGGGTATGCCTAACTGCTTTGCCACCCGCTCCCCTTCACCTTTAAGACCCTCTTCCGTAGCAGCAACAGACCAATCGGCAGGACGCTCCAACAGACGCCCCCACCTTAAAGAGAACGGTTGATCCTCTGGTTGAGGAAAAAGCGGCATAAGAATTTCCAAAATAAGATACCTGTCATATTAAAATATTTAAGAGAACATCAAAAAAATCTTTAAGAGAACATCAAAATCAGCTATCCTGAATATAGCATGATGTTTGCATAAAATTTAACCGTAAAACAGTGCACACCGACACGGCCTCTGCACACATGGAAAAGCGCCTCAGATGAACATTCCCACCAGCAAACTTAAATGGTCACAAGCCTACTCTGTTGGTGTTGAAGCCATGGATCAACAGCATCAACAGCTTTTCAAAACAATCAATGATCTCATTGATCTCTGCCAGCGAGAAGTGAACGAACAACATCTCCATGTCATGTCCAGTTTTTTCTTCCTGGAGGTGTTTGGCTATATAAAGACACATTTCCAAGATGAAGTTCGTCTACTGAAAAAGCATGGTTATCCTGATCTTGCTCTCCATCAAAAGCAACATGACGATATTGAGGCTGCGGTCATTCAACTCCAGCAAAAGTTCAATCAAACAAAACATATCCAGAAAAAACATGAAATGCTTGTTGAGGTTATTCACTTCATGTTCCACTGGGTTGAGCAACATGTGCGAAAAGAGGATCGAGATTATGGCATCTTTCTCAACAGACAGGGTATCTTCTAAATGCCACCGTATCCAATCTATAAGAAATCACATCAAAAAAAACAGACCATAATTTGCCATTTTTTCTTTTGCAAAAAAGCCTTCTTAAAGGTTACCATAAAAGGATGATTGCTTAAAATGGCTCTTTTAAGCAATAACTGTTCAGCGGTCAGATGCTTTTTGACACAAAAATAGAATTTTAAAACGACATTTAAGGAGATCTCTGTATGCCTCTGGTATCCATGCGCCAACTCTTAGACCATGCAGCGGAAAACGATTACGGAATTCCAGCTTTTAATGTTAACAATATGGAGCAGGTTCGCGCCATTCTGCGCGCCGCTGATGATACGGATAGCCCAATTATTCTACAAGCCTCTGCTGGTGCACGGAAATATGCCAGCGAACCTTTTTTACGTCATCAAACCTTAGGTGCCCTTGAAGCTTATCCTCACCTTCCCGTTGTGATGCACCAGGATCATGGTCAATCCCCCATTGTCTGCCTTAAATCCATTCGCAGCGGCTTCACCAGTGTAATGATGGATGGCTCCTTAATGGAAGATGGCAAAACCCCCTCTTCTTATGAATATAATGTCCGCGTCACCGCCGAAGTCGTTAAGATGGCCCACCCCTTAGGCATATCCGTCGAGGGTGAATTAGGCGTTTTGGGCTCCTTGGAAACACAACAGGCCGGTAAAGAAGATGGCCATGGTGCCGAAGGCGCACTCTCTAAAGATCAACTGCTCACCGATCCTGATGAAGCCGCCGATTTTGTAAAGAGAACCCAGGTCGATGCCTTAGCCATTGCTATTGGTACCTCCCATGGTGCCTATAAATTCTCTCGCGAGCCCACCGGTGATATC
>JBQGBW010000206.1:0-4537 GCA_052043475.1 Magnetococcales bacterium HHB-1 | reverse complement strand
ACCACCTTCCCTGCCAGATCACCAAAACGGGAAGCATCGGCTGAAGCCAGACGAATGATGGTTTTCTGTCCCCGGCGGATATAGCCGATATCTTGGGTGGGCAGTTTGGCATCCACCACCAACCGATCTCCTCCCGGCACAATATCTAAAACCGTCTCCCCCGATTTAACCACACCACCTTCGGTCACCACATAGAGTGTATGCACCAATCCAGAGACAGGGGCCCGCAACACCGTTCTAGAAAGATTATCGGCATATTTACGCAGACGCGCACGATACTCCGCCTGCTCACGCTGCGCACTCTCCAAACCGCTCTCCACCTCCTCCTTATAGCTGCCTAAAATCCCCTTTAAGCGCACCTCCGCCTCTTTTAACGCCGCCTCCGCCCGTTTTTTGGCAATCCGATCAGCGGCAATCTTTCCGCGTAAACCATTGACCTCTTTCATTAGATCAAGATGGTTATAACGGTTGGTCAGATCATTCTTTAACAGGCGCTCACTAATTTTAAGCTGCTCTCGAACCAGCTTTAGCTGACGCTGCTGATTTTTAAGACGCCCCTCAATTTCAGCGATATCCTCACTGCGCTGCACAATCAACTCTTTCTGCCCATCTAAATCGTTCTTCAATCGTTTTTGTCTGGCAATAAAAAGAGTCTGCACCTGTTCGGCCTGATGCGGATACTGTTCTGTCAGCTTGTGGTCGATCTGCAACATTTTTTTCTGTTCACTCTCCGCCTGAAGACGTAAGATCTCCATATTCAAAGAGGCGATACGAACCTTCAACTCACGCACATCCGCATCACTGGCGGCGGTCTCCAGCGTCACCAGAGGCTGCCCCTGCTTCACCTGCTCCCCTTCAGCCACCATAATTTTACGAACAATCCCCCCCTCCAGATGCTGAACCTTTTTAACCTGACCAAAAGGTACCACCGTCCCTTCGGTCAAACTGGCCATATCCAGCGTGCCCCAATGCGCCCAGAAGAGAAAACCACCACACACCACAATAAGCGCGCTCAAAAAAACGTGGGTCATTTTACGCACATCCTCTTGATCGATCTCATTGGCTGTCAAAGGTTTTGTCTCACCTTGATGAGGAAGAGGCGCTTTTTTTGTGGCCGTATCAAGAAGCTTAGGCTCTGCACTTTTATCTTCAATCATGATGCACCACCACGCCTTTTATCGCCCCGCCCCGAACCGGCCTTACCGCTCTTAAGCACCTGAGGAATCGGTTTTGTATTCAGATTGATCACCTGGGTCGCCGCCTGAAGAATCAGAGGATCCTGGGTCGCCACCAGGACACTGCGCTCCTGCTTAAGAAAATGATTCAGCGCCGTATAAACCGCCCTTGCGCCTTCCTGATCCATGCTCTCTGTGGGCTCATCAAAGATAATCACCGGACCATAAGAGGCCAATGCCCTGGCTAAGGCCATTTTTTTACGAATCCCCGGTGAGAGTTCTCGCCCTCCCCCAGGCAGTGGCATATCCAACCCCTTCTGACTACTCCCTAAAAAAGAGGTTAAACCCGCCGATTCAACCACCTTATTCAGCTTGGACGCATCAATTTCAGGATTTAAAAAAGTGAGATTTTCTCGCAACGTCCCCTCTAAAAAATAGACCTCCTGAGGAAGATAGCAGAGCTGTTTTCGCCACCACTCCGGCACCAGTTGGCGTTGATCAATCCCCTCAACCATCACCTGTCCCCGGCCCGGCTCTAGGAGTCCTGCTAAAATACGCAACAGTGTTGTCTTCCCGGTTCCATTGCCACCGGTTACCGCCACAATACTGCCAGGTTTTAAGGTAACATTCAGCGATTCAAAAAGTGGGTTAGTGGCACCAGGATAAGCAAATCCCACATTATCCAACACCACCTCCCCCTTAAAATCCTTTAAGGCCGTACCCTCTTTTTTCTCCAGATTAAGCGCGGAGAGTTTCATCAAGGCGATCATCGCCTGTCTGGCCTTGGCAAACGATCCCCCCAGTTGAGCAAAGCGTAGAACAGGGGCTAAACTGCGCGCGGCTAAAATATTGGCACCAATCATCACGCCGACATCCATCTCTCCTGCAACCGCCTGTTTCGCCCCCAGAGCGATCACCGCAACACTCATCAATGTGCCCATGCTCTGAGATAAAGATTGCATGCTGTTCTGCCTGGAGGAGAGCTTTCTTAGAAGGGTATGGCCCTTCTGTTGGCCCTGATACCACTGCTGGGTAATCCAGTGCCGTGTATTGAACATGCGGATGGTCTCTGCCGCCGGAACAGAGACCGCCTGCAACAAAGCCCCATTGCGAGAGGTCTGTTGATTCATCTCTTCAGCCGGCTTTTGAAGACGAAAATGACCCCAGAGGGAGATTAAAAAGGTGACAATAAGAAAAAAGCTGGCGGTCAGACCAATTTGAACATTCAACAGAAACAGCGCGGCCAGGAAAAGCAGCGCAAAGGGAAGGTCTAAGATCGAGAGCAGGTTCATCGCCGTATAGGCTTGTTGAATACTATGCAGATGGCTCTGAATGGCACCACGCTCCGTTGTGGACATCGACTCTAGAACCTGAACGGGCGTACCTGTAAGACGTCTGAAAAGATCACCTAACAGACGGTTATTAAAACGCGCATTCACCCCTTGCGCCAGTTTTAAACGGATCTGGCGAAAAGCAAACTCGGCGGATACCGCAAAGATAACCCCAACCGTCAATGTGAGCAGCGTGGCATCAATGCCACTGGCCACATAGCGGTTCAGAACCTGGATCACATAGATTGATGAGGCCAGCCCCAATATATTCACAAAGAAAGATGTTAATAATAATTCTGCCGTCAATGCAGGACGAAAAAAAAGACGGGATAGCATGAAATGCATAATTTAATCTCATTTTGGATTAGAAAACCCGTTATTTCTGTAGCTGTTTATAAATTGCTGCATAAGATCGACCGACTGTATCAATTGAGAAAAGTTTCTGGCCAATTGCAGCAATCTTTTGTCGATCTCGATGGCGAAAACGCTCAAGGAGTGCAGAGCTAATCTCCTCAATTTGCGCGATCCTTATGCCTGTTTCAGGGTAGTCCGACAGGACCTGATTAACCATCTCGACAGAGCCATTCGCCAACACCGGCAGACCCGCCGCCAGATACTCACTAAACTTAATCGGTGAAGCCACCTGATTAATCACATGTTTATCACGCCACAACAAGCCCACATCGGCGGCATTCAAATAGTCAGGCACCTTCTCATGGGCAACAAAACGACAGATTACCTGGGGAAGGTCAATCTTTTTAGGTGTCAAGAAGAGCGCTTTAACGCCATTTCTAGCCAAAGCTTGCGCCAAAAATTCAATGTTCTGCCACGCATTATCCCCACCAACCGAGAGCAGCACCAACAGTTCATCATCCCCCACGAAGAGCTCTTCTCTTATGCTTTTTCGTCTCTCCTCATTCCAATAAAACTGCTGAGAAGCCAGACAAGGAATCACAGAGACCCGACTCTTCTCAAGAGAGAAGCGGTGGAAAAGATAATCACGCAACGCCTCTGAAACCGCACTAACTGCCCCCACCTGAGGGAGTTTTTCATAGAAACGATGGATCCGCCATAGTTTCAATGGTTGCAACCATCTGTTTTGAGAGAAGTCACGGATCTCCTCCACCATCGCGCCTCTAACATCAAGAAGAAGCTGTTTTTTTCTTTCAGGAGCAAAGCGATCCAAGGCCAACAAGGCAAGATAAGCCGCCACCTCGCCGCGCGCATGAATGATGGTCTGATGATCAATTTTAAGCGCCTGAAGTTTTTTTGCCAAACGCTGAACATGCATCGCATCTGTGAACCAGAAGAGCGGTACGGAGTCAAAAAAACAGAGATGAACCTCAGGCGCGAGCCTGTTTTTCAGCGCGGCTAAGATACGCGCTTTTTCATTTGCATTGACAACACCAATAAGCCAATAGGCTTTTCGTCTCTGCCCATTATGCTCCGCCTTAACAAAATGGTTCAAAAGAGGTAAGGCTTGAGATTGCGCCGCTGAGTTAAACCGTAACGCCAGATAGATCAATTTTTCAGACATCAAAAGAGCGCTCACCATAAATCGTCATCAATAAATAAACAGATAGATTAAGATTATGGAATCACAATTTTAAATAAATAGCCAGCTTTTTCAAGTCAATCCATCTTTTCATCTCTTAATATGACGCTCAACGGAAAGTGAAGTTCGAGACACGACCCAGAATCAATATATTATAAAATATAAATATCTAAAATAAAGCATATTATAAAAAAAGAATATTCTAAGAAATAGCTAAAAAACGTATATGGGTATCCGGTTGGTGCAGGCTATAGTACAATTATCAAAGTCTTTTTCTCTGCACTCAAACAAACATGCTTGAGATGGATATTCCAGATAATTTACTTGATTTCAGCCTTCGTTTTTCGACTGAAGATGGATGTTTTGACTTTCTTATCCAACTGCGTTGGCCAGACGGTTTCATATGTCCAAAATGTGGAAGCAAGCTTTGGCATCATCTTAAGACAAGAAAACGAGTTATTGAGTGTGCGAACAAA
>JBQGBW010000205.1:0-4702 GCA_052043475.1 Magnetococcales bacterium HHB-1 | reverse complement strand
AAACGACTGGGTAATCAAAATCGGAGATCAATTCAATAATCACATCACCCAACCAACGCTCCGTTCCCATCCCTGGCCCCATCACCAAGGCATTAAAACGAATTCCCGATCCATGAATCCCCGCAATCGCCTCTTGAAACATGATCTCATCTTCATCAAAAGCATCCACCAAGGGAAAGGTCATCGCTTCAGTCAATTGAGCTGCAATAATCTCCTGAGCTTCAATGGAGGAGGTCACCGTCATCAATCCCACCCCCACCCGTTGCGCCCCCAATGCCGTTAATACGGCCGCACCCGTCTTGCCCATCGATCCCGCAACCGCCAATAGATGACCATGATTCCCCTTATGCGCATCCCGACGACGTACCGGTTTGATCAAAGACGCTTTATCCGCCCCATTGAGATAGACCCGATGGGAAGAGTTCCCCTCCAAATAGATCGGCGGAATACCAATCGGAATAACCGTCACCTCCCCCGAATATTCCGCCCCAGGAAGCAGACGATGACCCAACTTCTCCGCCGCAAAGGTCGCTGTCCAATCCGCCATCACGGCAATTCCCATCACCTTGCCGCTATCGGCCGAAATCCCCGATGGAATATCAACCGCCAATACATCCGCATAACTGTTATTGACCATCTCAATCACCTTTCCAAAACGACCCTCAATATCCCGTTGAAGACCCGTTCCAAAAAGCGCATCAACAATCACCTCTGCCTCATCAATCCTCTGCTGAAGACCCTCCAGATCCTCATCACTCAATATCTCAACAACCTCACCACCCAACTTGCGATAGATTTCATAATTAAGCCGGGCATCCCCCCTTAAAGACTCCCCCGTTCCCAAAAGAGCGACCGATACATCACCCCCCTCAATCAAAATCCGACGCGCAATAACAAAACCATCCCCCCCATTATTACCCCGTCCAGCCAAGACCAGAAGAGGTTGACTATGAACCTCCGCAACCCGATCCTTCAAAAGCTCCGTCGCACCTGCACCCGCATTCTCCATCAGAATCGAACCCGGAATACCAATCTCTTCAATTGTCTTGCGATCTGCCTGCTGCATCTCCAAGGAAGTCAACAAAAGTTGGGTCACGGCTTCTCTCCTGAATAGGGGCTGCGGAAATTAATGATCACCCAATTCCCCTCGTTTCCTGGTTTATCGTCTGCCTTGCCGGAAGGGTTACATCCAACAATTATGAATCTCTTTCAAATCCTTGACGATGAACCCATACCCTGGGCGATCTTTGGGTGATTATCTTTTTGCAGCACTTGGGAATCGGTCAAAGGCTATTATTTGCTTCAACGGTAGGGTATGCTTGCCACCATAACAAAGATGATTGATCAACAAAACAGTATAGTGACCAATACGTTGAATAAAGAGCAGCCAATATTGAAGGCGGAAAGACTCACCAAGCGCTATGAGGGCAAAAGCGTTGTGGATGGCATCGATTTCCAGGTCCATGGCGGCGAGTGCTTTGGAATCCTTGGTCCCAACGGTGCTGGAAAAACAACAACCTTCCGCATGATCATGGGCCTGACCCCCATCGATGCCGGTTCTCTCACTCTCTTTGGCCATGCCGTTCACCCCGATCACCCCATCATCCCGAAAAAATTGGGAGTGGTCTCCCAAGAGGATAATCTGGATATCGATCTGACGGTTTGTGAAAATCTTCTTGTTTTCGGTCGCTATTTTGGCATCTCAGATCAGGAAACCAAAAAACGGTTGGGGGAACTCCTGAAATTTGCCCAGCTTGAGGATCGAGCCCGTTCCCCCGTCAGAGCCCTCTCCGGTGGAATGCGAAGAAGATTGGCCATCGCCCGAAGCCTCATCGCCTCACCGGAAGCGATCCTCCTTGATGAACCAACAACCGGCCTCGACCCTCAAGCCCGCCATCTGATCTGGCAAAGACTCAGGGCGTTAAAACGGGATGGCATTACCCTTTTTCTCACAACCCACTACATGGAAGAAGCGGCTCAACTCTGTGATCGCCTGATGGTGCTCAATAAAGGCCAAATCCTGGAAATGGGATCACCTAAAGAGTTGATAAATAAACATGTCGAGCCGGAAGTGATTCAGATTCAGGGATGCCTGGAGGAAAATGATCCTCTGCTTTCGGTTGACGGCTGCCGTTGGGAAAAGGTTGGGGAGAGCTGTTTTGTCTATACCAAAGATGCCTTACCCCTGGTGGACCAACTGCAAAAACGAAACGATATCCCCTATCTTCATCGACCCGCCAACCTTGAGGATCTTTTTCTCAAACTGACAGGCCGTGATCTGCGCGATTGACGAGGTTCATCATGATTCCAACATGGGGTTTCATTCAGGTCTGGAGACGCCATTTACTTGTCTGGCGCAAAACCGTTGGAGCCTCCCTGGCCGGCAGTTTGGGAGAACCCTTACTCTATCTTCTGGGAATGGGTTATGGTTTGGGTCATCTGATCGGGACCGTTGAAGGAATCCCCTATCTGGTCTATGTCGGGGCGGGAATCCTGGCCGCCAACAGCATGAATGTCTCCACCTTTGAATCCCTCTATGGTGCATTCACACGCATGACCCGCCAAAATACCTTTCATGCCATGCTTTTTACACCCCTGACCGTGGCCGATGTAGTGGCTGGTGAAGTGGTCTGGGCCGCCACCAAAGCCCTCTTCTCCGCTACCGCCATCTTTCTGGTCGGATCCCTTTTCAACGCCTTCCCCGGTGATACAGCCCTCCTGGCGCTACCCATCGTCTTTATCTCCGGTTTGGTCTTCAGCTCCTTCGCCATGGTGATGACCGCCCTCTCACCCAATTATGAATATTTCCTCTACTATACCACCCTCGCCACCACCCCCATGTTCCTCTTTTGCGGAATCTTCTACCCCATCGCCACTCTACCGGCAACAATCCGCCTGATTACCGACCTCCTGCCACTGACCCATGTTATCTCCCTGATTCGCCCTTTAACCGTTGGACTCCCCCCCGAACAACCCCTCTACCATCTGACCGTATTGATCCTCTATGGAACCCTCGCCTTCTCCATCGCTGTCATGTTAATTCGACGTCGGATCATTATCTGAAAACAGCTTTTTATGATCCTCTTGAAATTTTTATTCACAAACTGGGAAAAAATTGGGATAATAGGGGCTCATCAATGAAAATTGAGGTTCTGAAACCCAGTTTATAACCCCTAAATCATTATATCGTCAGGGAACACTCTTTCCGTACAGAGGAGTTGACAACAGATGGTACAGAAAAAAACTGCCGCATCCGGTGGTCAATCCAATAAGAAACTTCCCGCTGGTGCGCGTGAGGTTACCGGTGGACAAATTGTATCCGCCCTTCGCAAAGCCCATGAGGAAGGGAGTTTTGTTGAAATCCGTCCGGGGGGTGGTGAGGGTCTCTTTTTCGCCCATTTTTGGGATCATCCCCCTGAACCGGAAGAGGGATCGGAAGATGATGACATGCGGGAGGTCGCCTATGATGCCTGGTCCTATCTGAATGCCGCCGATCATATCGTTCTGGGTGATGTCAATCCGCCGGAAGCCTTGGATGAACTAAAGAAAGGGGATCGATTGGAACTCCTCTTTTTTGATGGTGTCAAGGGCATTCTCGGTGAAGTGCGATTGATGGATAAAATTGCTGTCGATGGTCGTGATGCCTATACCGTCTCTTTCCCGAAAAGCCTGGTTATCAATACCAAAAGACGCCATTTCCGTACCCCCGTGGTTAAAGAGCTGCAAGTTAAACTCACGGCCCCCTTTGAAACCGATGTGATTGATATCTCCCTTGGGGGTCTGGCTTTCTGTTATCCCGCTGATGCCGCTGAAATGGATCTCGGCAGTAACGTTGATCTGACTTTAAAAATTCCCCCGGAGTTGCAGCAGAGGGAGACCATGAAAACCAAGTCCGGTTTGGCCATGGATAATCCCATTAAAAGCCAGATGGATATCAAAGCGGTTGTTCGCAACTTCGCCCCGGCTGAAGATAAGGGCGTTGGAACCCCCTGTGAAGGTCAACGCTGTGGGGTTCAGTTCTTTGTTACCGGGGGTGGACACTCCGTTGTTTTGGGTGAGGTTGTCAACTCCATTCAAAGAGAGTTCCTACGGATTAAGGAGGGGGGTAAGAAGGATCAGGATCATATGAATAAGGAGAATAAAGGCAGAAGAGGCGATGATGAGGGGGGTGGTAAAAAGAAAGGGTTCCTTGGAGGACTGTTCGGAAAGAAAAAATAACCCCTTCTGTTTCTGTTTTGGGATGGTGGGGGGTTTCAATCTCTCACCATCTGGCTCTTGAACCTCGGCAACAGGCTACAAGCAGATAAAACAACATAACATCAATTGTTTATAAAATTATAATCTCTCTTCATGCTCTCTTTGAGAACCCATTCCCTTTCCCCCATACCATCGAAAAGGTATTTATCATCAACCCTCCCCCCCCTTTAAACAGACTGGTATAATGGTCTGGTGGGATTGATGACGGTGACCTCCTCCATTGAAGCTCAGGAGATTATTGCAGCTCAATTGACTGAAGCGATGACCTTTCCCTTGGTGGATGCTTTTGATGAAGATGAGATCATGTTTCAAGAGGCGATTGCGGGGATTCATGGATCGGGAATTCGTTTTAATGCCTTGGTGATGGGGCCAGGGATGGGAACGGAGCGTTGGTTGGGTGATGTGATTATTGAATTGATCTCCGATTTTGATTACCCAGTCGTTT
>JBQGBW010000204.1:0-4931 GCA_052043475.1 Magnetococcales bacterium HHB-1 | reverse complement strand
TCGGACGCTAATTCTTCGCTCTCTTCGGACGCTAATTCTTCGCTCTCTTCGGACGCTAATTCTTCGCTCTCTTCGGACGCTAATTCTTCGCTCTCTTCGGACGCTAATTCTTCGCTCTCTTCGGACGCTAATTCTTCGCTCTCTTCAACCAAAGCGTCAATCTCTTCTGGAGAAACATCATCCAACAGGTCAGGATCAATCATCTCAGCTAAATCAGAGTCAGTCTTTTCATCTTCAACCTGTGACTCCTTAGATGGTGCAGACTCGGGAGGAACACCACGCAAAGAAGAGTCAAGATTTTCAAGCAGGTCGTCTAAAGCCTCCTGCTCGTCCTCAGTCAAATGTTCTTCATCACCGGCTTCCGTTGCAACACCAGCATCCAGACGCGCTTTCACATCCTCCTTGGAGACACCATTTGCACCATTCAATATCTTCTGCAGAGCCGCATCCTCATCCAGAGTCAACTCCTCTTCATAAGCCAGATCCGGTTCTTTTTCTGGTACCTCACCCGGCTTTATTAGAGCGTCCTCTTCAGCAGCTTCATCAAATATTCTTTGCAAAGCGGCATTTTCATCTAGAGTCAACTCCTCCTCATAAGCCAGATCGGCTGACTTATCAACAGGCTGTGATGATACTTCAGGAGCTAAAGGCGACTCATCCTCGCCAAAAATCTCTTCTAATGCCTGGCTCTCCTCTGACGTTAACTCAGGATCTGCCAAAGGAGATTCCTCGCGCACAGGTTCAACCACCTCTTCAGAAGATGCTTCAGGAGCAAAAGGCGATTCATCCTCGCCAAAAATCTCTTCTAATGCCTGGCTCTCCTCTAACGTTAACTCAGAATCCGCAAGAGGAGATTTCTCGCGCACAGGTTCAACCACCTCTTCAGAAGATGCTTCAGGAGCAAAAGACGACTCATCCTCGCCAAAGATCTCTTCTAATGCCTGGCTCTCCTCTAACGTTAACTCTGGATCATCCAAGATCGTTTTATCCGTCTCTTCTGAAGAGACGGAGGAATCATCGGAAGTGGCATGCGGCGCCTCACGCTTAATAGAGTCCGTCTTCGTTTCAGAGTTATCCGAAGAGAACAGCGCCTCCTCATCCTTCCCGAAAATCTCCTCTAAAGCCTGCTCCTCCTCCGAAGAGAGTAGATCATCGACACCATCATCCTTGCGCACATCATCAAATTCAGGGTCATCAATATCTAAAGGAGAGATCTCTTCATCATCAAGCAGCGCCTCTAAAGCCTTTTCGTCCTCCTGAGTCAGTTCTGCATCCGCCGAACGATCCTCTTCTAATCCCCCCTCAGCACTGGCTGGCGCGTCAATATTCTGCCGTGACTCTGGCGGTGTCTCCTCTTCATGGCGCCTTTCTTGAGCATCATCTTTGTCAGAAGCGCGCTCTGATGTCTCCGAAGATGACGATTCAGACACTTCATCATCGTCGATAGGCGGTTGAAAAAAAACATGTTTACAAGAAGCACATTGCAAATGACGTCCATTGGAACCTAAAATCGCACTGTCCAACTCATATTGTGTCTGGCACTGGTCACATTCAACGATCACCACAATCCTCACTCTCTCTTTTTAGGATAAAGAAACACCAGGAAGAAAATTACTCAAAAAGGAGTATATTTTTAAAAAATAATAAGTTACAATCAGCCCAAGAAGAAAGAGCCATGTAACATGTAAAGGTTGAAATCCTTAGAATTATCGAGGACTTTAGACCTTTTTGTACTTTGAGAATGCAAAAAAGATTCCGGCTCTAAAAAACAGGATAAAAAAACAGCTGACCTCTCCTTAAAATCGACAAATCACAACAAGACGCTTTTTTAGATATTGAACGCCCGGGAAAGCAGCGTTACCATAAATCTTAAGAGCCAAAAATGGATCAAAAAACGGTAAAGCAGAGAGCAGGATGATTCAGTTTCATAACGTAACCATGCGCTATCCCACAGGATATGAAGCATTAAAAAATGTCTCTTTCACCATACCCAGAGGTTCGTTCTTTTTTCTCTGCGGGCACTCTGGCGCTGGTAAAACCTCCATTTTAAAATTAATCTACCGCGCCGAACTCCCTTCTGAAGGAACCGTCGTCATTGATGGCCGCAATGTGGAGCGGCTTTCAGATAAACAGGTCCCCATGCTCAGACGAAGCATCGGGGTGATCTTTCAGGACTATAAACTCCTCTACGACCGCACCGTCTTCGATAATGTCGCTCTGGCCATGGAGGTTGCAGGCCACGACCTCTCCCGCATCCCCGGCCAGGTAATTCGTACACTGGAGTATGTCGGATTAAAAGAGCGCATCTATCATAATCCAATCGCACTCTCCGGTGGAGAGCAACAGCGCGTCGCCATCGCACGGGCCATTGTAAACCGCCCTCCTCTGGTAGTCGCCGATGAGCCGACAGGAAACCTTGATAAAAATATGGCCCGCCGAATCCTCGCCCTCTTTGAAGCCCTCCATCATCAGGGCGCCACCGTCCTGCTGGTGACCCACGACCGCGACCTGACCCAGGAGTTTGGTTATCCCTCCCTGGAGATGGCAGAGAGTCGCCTCACCCACATCCCCAAAATTGCCCGCCTGGAGGAGACACTTTGAAAAACATTCGCAAAGCCCCTCCCAGGCCCCATCATCGTCCTCTGGATAATCAGCGCAATAAAGTGAAAAGGCGCAATAAACGCCCAACGCAGCGCAAAAAAGAGAAAAAAAGCAGCAATAATTTTCATATCCGTGCACTTAACAGAGCATGGAATCAGTTTCATGATGGTTCGCTCTCCCACTGGGTCACCACCACAATTATCGCGATATCACTCACCATCTATGGTGCATTCTCTCTGCTCTTAAGCAATGCCCAGATTCTGGTTAATCAGTGGGAGAAAGATAATGTGGTCACGCTCTTTTTCGCCTTCGATGTCAGCGCACCACAGCGAGAACATACCTTAAGAAAACTGGATAAAATATCCATCATCTCTGATGTTGCCCTCATTACACCTGAGGAGGCAAGAAAACGGATGAAACAGATGTTGGGAACAGAGGCGGGCATCCTTGATGAACTGGATGAGAACCCCCTCCCCTACTCTGTGGAGTTCTCCCTGGAGAAAAAAACGTTCAAAACCCCAGAGGCGATGGAAAAATATCAACAGAGCCTACGCAAACTGGCTGAAAAGATCACCGCCTGGCCAGAGGTTGAATCGGTCTCTTTTGATCATCAGTGGGCGGATAAAATCACCGCCATTATCCGCGTCTTCCGCTACGCAGGCACCACCATCTCGATGCTGCTTTTAGCCGCTGTGGCTCTGATTATCTCCAATACAATCAAACTCACCATTATCGCCCGCCGCGAAGAGGTGGAGGTGATGCGCTTTATGGGCGCCACCAACCGATTTATTAAAACGCCTTTTATCTATGAAGGAATATTGCAAGGCTTGTTAGGCGCTTTTCTTGCGCTGGGGTTTATAAGCCTTCTTCATGCAGGGGCCCGCGAGGCTTTTCTTGAATTAGGCTATGCTTTCGGGCTTCAACTCAACTTACACTTCCTTCCTTGGGATAAATGGCTTATCCTTCCTGGATTAGGAATGTTTCTGGGACTCTCTGGTGCCATGCTCTCTGTATCCCGGTTTCTAAAAGTATAGATCACTTTATCAGGAAAAAGATATGTCTATCCGTGAAAATTTAAAATATACCCAGGAACATGAATGGGTGGATCAAAATGGTGATGAACTGACCATCGGTATCAGTCAGTTTGCCGCCGAACAACTTGGAGATATCGTTTTTGTCGAACTCCCCGAAGTGGGTAGCCAGGTCACGGCGGGAGAACCTTTTGGAACCGTAGAGTCTGTTAAATCAGTCTCCGATCTTTTTGCGCCAGTCTCAGGAGAGGTTACTGCAATCAATGAGACCCTCCAGGATGCGCCAGAAAATGTGAATGAGTCCCCCTATGATGAGGGTTGGATGATCCGTATAAAAACAGAGGATACAGAAACTCAACTGCTCTCTCCGGCGGAATATGCCGAACTGATTAAAGATGCCAGCTAAATATTTACCAATAATAGATGCTTCTTTTAAATTAAAATAATGGTAACGCTGCCCGCTGACCCTGAGCAACTGAGTCGAACACTCCTCGAATTCTACGCCAAGTCTGGACGCAACCTGCCCTGGCGCCAGAACAGAGAACCCTACCGCATCTGGTTATCAGAGATCATGCTGCAACAGACTGGGGCGGCGACCGTTATTCCCTACTACGAGCGTTTTCTTAAACGGTTTCCTAAAGTAGAGATTTTGGCGGCAAGCCCTCTTGGGGAGGTGCTCTCCCACTGGCAGGGCTTAGGTTACTACCGCCGTGCACACCATCTCCATGAGACGGCACAAAAGATTGTCGCACGTTTTGATGGTGATTTTCCCAAAACCGTTGAAGCATGGAAAGCGCTTCCAGGCATCGGTGAGAGCACGGCCGCGGCAATTGTGGCCATCGCCTTTAATAAAAAGGCGACCATTTTAGATGGTAATGTCAAAAGAGTTCTCAGTCGCCTCACCGCTTTTGATCAACCGCTCAATCGTGCAGCACCCCTTCGCGCACTGTGGCATCTCGCCAGAATGATCACTCCCGAAGAGGCGGCTGGAGACTATGCTCAAGCGATTATGGATTTAGGCGCAACATGCTGCACGCCACGAAAACCGCAATGCCCCATCTGCCCTTGGATACCTTACTGTCGCGCGCATAAAGAGGACGATCCTCTGGCGTATCCAAAATCGAATAAAAGAAAAAAAACAGCGGAAAAGTATCAGGTCTGCCTACTGGTTCTCGACCCAGAGCAAAGATTACTCTTAAGACAACGCCCTGAAAAAGGACTCCTAGCAGGGCTTTGGGAACCTCTGGGGACAGCACTCTTTGAGAAACCCTTCAAAGCGCCCCTCAAAGAGAGTATAAA
>JBQGBW010000203.1:0-4987 GCA_052043475.1 Magnetococcales bacterium HHB-1 | reverse complement strand
ACGCTATGGTGTGGTCCGTGACTGGGTGATGGCTTTAGAGGCGGTTCTTCCCACAGGCGAGGTGATTAAAACCGGTTCTAAAACCAGTAAAGGGGTGGTGGGGTTTGATCTGACACGGCTCTTGGTCGGCTCCGAAGGCGCGTTGGCGGTGATCACAAAAGCCACTTTAAAGCTGGCACCACGTCCAGAATCACGCCATCTGATGCGGGCGCTTTTTAACTCAATCGATCAGGCCGCCAATGCGGTGATGCATCTGATGGGGGAGGGCGAGCCACCAACCGCCATTGAGTTGATTGATTCGCACGCACTGCAACTGCTAAGAGAGCATGCAGGGTTATCAATCAATGAAGCGGGGGAGGCACTTCTGCTGCTGGAGGTTTCGGGGAACGCTTCTATTTTAAGGGAACAGAGCCGAGCGATTGAATCGCGGCTTAAAAAGTTTAATCCCTTAGAGGTGATGACCGCCCAGAGTGAAGCGGAAGCAGAACAGGTTTGGCAGGCGCGTTTTGCCTTGAGTCCAACGCTGAAAAAACTGGCACCTAAGAGAATTAATGAAGATGTGGCGGTGCCGGTTTCCCGGTTAGCAGAGCTGATTCGTGGATTGGAGGAAATCTCTAAAGAGAGTGCCCTGCCGATGGCCAATTTTGGTCATGCAGGCAATGGCAATATCCATGTCAATCTGTTGGTTGACCCACAGGATAAAGCGGTGATGCAACGGGTGGAGAGCGCTTTGGAGAAGGTATTTAAGCTCACGCTTTCTTTGGATGGTACGCTCTCTGGAGAGCATGGGGTGGGGATTCAAAAATGTCGTTTTGTTCCCTGGGAGTTAAATGACGATACACTGAATCTTCACCGGCGCATTAAACACGCCTTCGACCCCAAAGGCGTGCTCAATCCAGGGAAAGCATTTCCTTAAAAAAACTTAAGAGGTCTCTTGGTCGTCTCTTCGTTTGATCAAACCATGTTTTTCCATCTGTGCGATGGCCTGATCCATCACCGCATAGGTCTGCAGAAAGCTCTCTGGAGAGAGTACCAGTTGGCCGGCGGTACGGTGTTTGGGGTCACCCTTCTCATCACTCTCTTTATGATCCAGAACAAAAAGATCGAGCCTTACGGTGCCTCTTAAGATATGCAGGTTTTCAAAGCCATCGCAAAAGATAACGGGTTTTTCGGCCATGATTTAAAATTCCTTTTATAAAAATTTTAGAAATGGCTCCTCTTTTGGAGGAACCCCTGATGCTAAAACTTAAAAAGAGAGCCGCGATCGCTCTTTATAAGAATTATCTAAAAAATATAGCAATAATGTTTTTTCTTTTCTATGAGAAATACGCCCCATGCGACTTTCTGATACCGATATTCTTCGCTACCTTAGCGAAAAGCAGATTGAAATTGATCCCCCCCCACCAGAAGAGTGTATAGGCTCTTTCTCCATTGATGTGCACTTAGCCCATGTTTTTAGAGAGTTTCATCATAGTGGCATGCCTTTTTTGGATCTGGCCGATCCCAAAGGTACCGCCTCAATGATCGAGCGCTCCATGAAAGAAGTGACCATTGAGGAGGGGGGGCGCTACTATCTTCATCCGGGAAAATTTGCCTTAGGGATGACTGTAGAGCGGATTCGTCTTCCAGATAATGTGGTGGGATGGCTGGATGGACGCTCCAGCCTGGCCCGTATGGGTTTGATGGTGCATATCACCGCCCACGCCATTGATCCTGGCTGGAATGGCAATATTACCTTTGAGTTTTTTAATGCAGGCCCCCTTCCTCTGGCACTGCCGCCTGGCTTAAGGATTGGTGCGATCTCTTTTGAAACCCTATCCACCCCCACCAGTCGGCCCTATGGAAAAAAACAGGGGGCGAAGTATCATAACCAGGATGCGCCCATTCCAAGCCGTATTCTCTTTGAGAAGCGAGGCGGATAGTGGCCTTAGAATCGCTCTCTTTCGAAGCGCTCCACTACCCGGATCGCTTACAGGTGGTTAACCGTTATGGTGATGTGGGGGTGGTGACGCTCTGGTCGCGTCTGGATCGGGTGGCTGAAAAATTGAGATCGTGGATTGGTCAGAATTTTGAGCATTCACGGATTGCGGTGATCGGTAATCTCTATGGTAATGGCTTGCCGCATTTATTACGTAATCTTTTGTGGAATCCTCAGATTCGCTATCTTCTGGTTCTTGGTAAAGATCTCTCTGGATCGCGCCGGGCGTTGGACTGTTTTTTTCGTTCAGGATTGGCGAAGTCAACCCATCTTGGTGAAGTGGTCTTTTTGATTAAAGGCACGGATCATATCATTGATGATTTAGTGACGCCTGAGCATCTACCGCACATTCAACTGACACTGCTCTCCACACTCGATGATCCCAAGACCGAAGCGGGGATTCAGCATTTTTTTAAAAACCTTCCCCCTCAGATTGACTGCTTAGAGGAAAGACAGAATATTCCCATTCCCAAAACAGAAGTATCCCGCTTTCCTTCCGATCCCAGAGCCCATACCATAAGGCAATCGACACCACTGGAGGCCTGGAAGCATTTAATCTTTACTCTGGTGCGCTTTGGCCATCGGGTTACTCTTAAAAAGGGGGCGCGTTTTGAGTTGCAGAGTGTCAAAGTGGTGGTGGATGATCCTTACGGGGATCGTGAAGCGCAGTTAAAGGCGTTCTCTTTTGATCCAGAAGCGATAAAAGAATATCAGCAATCGATGTTATCTCACGTTCTTCCTGATGATCTACCCTATACCTATGGTCACCGCTTACGGGGATATTATAAAAACCAAGATGGTGTGGTCGATAGCTTGGCGGTGGTGGTTGAACGCTTTAAAAAAGATCCTGAAACCCGGCATGCTTATGTTTCGCTCTGGGATAACCATGAAGATCTGCCGCGTGGGAAAAAATGTCCCTGCTTAGTGAGTCTCTTCTTTAGGCAGTTTGAATCACAACTGACGATGACCGCCACATTTCGTACCCATAATGCGCTCGATGGCTGGCTGCTCAACCTTTATGGTTTGATGGCGATTCAGCGCTATGTGGCGGATAAAGTTGCTATCCCACCTGGAGCGATCACCGTGATCAGTCACTCGATCAGTGTGGCCGAAGAGGTGCTATCCAGAGCCAAACAGATTGCATCACTGCATCAAGGTGATGACTGGTTTGATCCCAAAACAGAAAAACGCGATCTAAAACTGGATCCCCATGGCCATTTTAATATTACCTTGGATTGGGATAAAAAAGAGATGGTGTTGCACCACCTTCATCAGGGCCGCACACTGAATGTGTACCGTGGTGTAAGAGCACAATCTCTGGAGAAAAAGTTGCTCAAAGATGGGGCGATCTCTGAGGTTTCTCATGCGCTCTATCTGGGGCGCGAGTTGTTGCGTCATGAGATGCTTTTAAAAAAAAGGAGTCGTTGATGTTTGTCTTCTTTGATATTGGTTCCACACTGATTGATGGCCCACCTGTTGGACCGCCGCGCCGTTTTGCGGAGGCTTTAGGGTTGGATGATACAGCGCGGAGAAAATTAAAAGATCTGCTCTTCTGCTCCCCTTTTGAGCATGCGGATGCCTTGGCAGAGGCGATGATTAAACATTTTGCTGTGGAGAAGAAAAAAACGCGGAGGATCTGTCAGGAGATCTGGCAGGCCCAGGTGAGGGAGGCTTATGCACTTCCTGGCGCCGCATCACTTCTTTTGCAACTGCGAGAGAAGGGTATCCCTTATGCCTTTATCTCCAATATCTGGTCCCCTTTTTATCAGGGTTTTTTGAAAAACTTTCCCAAAGAGGGGCGTGTTCCCTCGCTACTCTCTTTTAAAACGGCTTTAAGAAAACCCGATCCTGAGCTTTATCGTCTGGCTTTAAAGCAGGTTGATCAGAAGCCTGAATCCTGCGTCATGATCGGTGATACCTATGCCATGGATATTCTCCCCGCAGCAAACTTGGGGATGAAAACCGTCTGGCTGCTGCACCGGCCAGAGAAAGAGAAAAAAGATCTCTTGCGTATTTTACGGGGGGAAGCCCCTCATCCTTCATTAACTTTGGGGGATATCTCTGAAATTACTACGGATCAGTTGGCTTCGTTGTTTGGATAGAAGAATGAAAATTACCCGTTTTGAAATGATCTCTGAAGAGATGTTGCTTAAACAGCTTAAAGAGGTGCGTCTGCGTGGATTTAACCAGCGCGCACTTTATAGACAGTCAGAGATTACGCTGCAAAGAGCGGTTGATCCTGAACAACTTTTTCCTGCCCAGCGCTATGTATTAAAAGAGGATTTTAATCGCATTAAAGATCTTTATCTCTTCTTTCAGCAACAGAAACTGGATATCTTTGCCTTAGAGGGAGGATTGTATTTCTGGTGCTGCTATGATGATGCGCCAGAGGTGGAGGAGGGCCCCATTCCTTTGCTTCCGCCAGTGGTTGAGATCTCTAAAGAGAAGATCAATCCGCGTCTGCTTTTGATCAATGATGGTATGCACAGGGTTTATACTGCAAAGCAACTGGGTAAGAAAATTAACATCATCCAGATCGATCATGTGCCTGAAGAAACCCCCTACTATGCTTATCCTTTAGAGAAGGGGTGGTCTGAGGTGCAGGAACTCGATGCTTTGCCGGATAATTTTGTCAAGAAAACCTACCGTGACCCTGAAAACTATAAAGCGCTTTTCCGTGATTTTAATGCCATCTTTCCCGGGGTGCAGAAACAGAGAAAAAGAAGTAATCCAAAAACATTGCGTGCCTGATTTTCTGGCGTGTATAATCCGGGAATTGGTGCGAAAGTCTATAAAGGTGGTCGGGTTGACCGTTTTAAACTTTTTTGCCGCTTAATGAAGATAATGACTTTTTAAAAAACGCTGTAAGGAGCACAAATATGGCTGTATCTTTAAAGAAGGGTGGTAATGTCTCGCTCACCAAAGAGGCGCCAGGACTCAAGCAGATCAATATTGGCTTAGGCTGGGATCTGCGTATGACCGATGGCCGAGATTTTGATCTGGATGCGA
>JBQGBW010000202.1:0-5048 GCA_052043475.1 Magnetococcales bacterium HHB-1 | reverse complement strand
AAAGCTTTTTGAAGAATTCCCGAGGTTGAGGAAACGTTACTGGGGACGTCATTTTTGGGCGAGAGGATATTTCTGTTCTACGGTTGGAAAGATGACCGAAGAGATGATACGTGAATATCTAGAACATCACTTTGAGCCCAGAATCGATGATAGATTTAGGCTTGAACAATAAACCGGCTTGTAGCCGGTATCAGGACTTTCAGTCCTCAGTCTCTCTAACCCACCCACTTGCAGTGGGTGGTCGTTAAGTTTTTTTAAATGGAGCGATCTGCGTTTCTTAATTCATGGATTGATCATAAATATGCTGAATTGATCGGGAAAATGGAAATACGCCTTTTTAATCTGATTAAGGGTATGTTAACCTAATAGAAGTCTTTTTATAAAGAAATCAGATTCTAAAGAATCCGTATCTCAGGTATGCTTCTATGCGCTCTTTTCTATTGCGGTTTGCTGTATTGTGTCTGTTTTTATCCATCCCTTTTCAGGCTGTGGCCGAATCCTTTTCGGCTGAGGATGTGCCCTCTTCGCTCCGGCCTTGGATCCCCTGGGTGATGCATCATACCGATCAGCAACGCTGCCCTGTCTCTCCAATTGCCAAGCAGCGCATCTGTGCTTGGAATGCGCCTTTAATACTCTCTGTCACCGAGAAGGGTGCAACCTTCCAACAGCAATGGCGGGTGCTGGCTGAGATGGATATCATCCTGCCAGGAAGCCGCAAACTCTGGCCTACCAATGTTCAGTATGATCAAAAGCCCGCAATAATCAAACGGCAGGGAGAAAAACCGGCACTGCATCTTCTACCAGGAACGTATAATATTACCGGTACATTAACTTGGAAAGAGATGCCGGAATATATCCCTTTGGCACGATCCACGGGCTATATCCACTTCTCTCAGAATGGTAAAAAACACCCCACCAGACACCCGGATAAGAATGGACGACTCTGGTTACAACAGGCGCCAGTGAAAAAAACGGTTGATCCCAAAGAGACACAACGGGAGGTCAATCAGGTACACTTAAGGGTGATGCGTAAAATTATTGATGCCATTCCAATGCAGGTGATCACACGGGTTGAGATGCAGGTGACCGGTCGCGCAAGAGAAATTCTTCTGGCCCAACCATACTTTCCTCAGATGAAACTCTTCTCATTTCAATCGCCGCTTCCGGCACGGGTAGAGGATAAAGGACGGATTCGTCTGAAAGCCAAGCCAGGAACGTGGACACTCTCCTTTACGTTGCGGCACAATCACTCCTTAACCACACTTACACTGCCAGAAGCAGCAAAAGAGGGGGTGTGGGCTGAAGAGGAGATCTGGGTTTTTCAGTCGCAGGATCATCTACGCCGTGTCACGCCCGCCAGTGAACAGATGATTGATCCTCATCAAACCACACTACCAAAAGCGTGGCGTAAGTTTCCCTCTTTTCTGATGGTTCCAGGCCGTACACTCTCCTTAGAGGTTCATCAGCGGGGATTAGCCCAGACACAACCTTTGAAACTGGATTTAAAACGCACGCTGTGGCTCGATTTTGATGGCCAGGGTTATACCTTCAGAGACCGTTTGAATGGTACAGGCGATCTTCCTCAACGCTTTGAGGTGAAAAAAAGTCTGGAACCTGGACGCGCCAGCCATAATGGTAAAGATATCTATATTACACGGTTGCAAAAAGATGGCGCACCAGGTGTAGAGTTAATTCCTGGTCATAATAATTTGATCATGGAGAGTCGGATTAATCAATCTTCTCGTACACTGCCTGCGAACGGTTGGAATTTGACGTTAAAATCAGCACAGGCGGATCTGCATCTACCGGTGGGTTGGCGTCTCTGGCATGTCTCAGGTGTTGATGAAGCCACCGATACCTGGATTCAACGCTGGACACCTTTAGATCTTTTTCTTGTTTTAATTATTGCACTGACGATGGCAAAAACGTATGGCTTAAGCTGGGGAATTGGCTCAGGGTTGGCAATGATGCTTGTGCATCCAGAACATAATGAACTGGCTATCCCAATGATTCTGCTTCTGATTGCGTTGGCATTAAAACGGGTTAAGACCTCAGGGTGGATTAAAAAAGGGGTTTTTGTACTCTGGATTATCTCGATCCTCTGGACATTGGGTGCAGCACTGCCCTTTGCGATTCATCAGGCCCGTCTGGGGCTGCATCCTCAGCTCGATTATGCGGGCTATGATACCTATATCAACGACTCTTTTGGTGAAGGAGAGCAGGTTGAGGGAAAATCTTTTGAAGAAGATGCGCCGATGGTTACCGCAGCGCCCAATACCCCCTCTATGAATGCCTATCAGGGGCAGAGTGCAGATTCTGCTTATGATCGCCGTCGTCCTATGCGTCAATTTGCTCAGGATGTGATCCAGATGAAACAGGCCCGTATTTATGCGAAAAAGAAAAAAGTGAAACAGATCGAGCAGAAGCGAGCGATTCCTCAAGGATTAGCCATTCAAACCGGTCCAGGAATCCCACAATGGAAGGGGCATAATATCCGCTTAAGCTGGAATGGACCGGTTACTCCTGAGCAGTCATTCCACCTCTATCTCACCTCACCGCTGACCAATCAGGTGTTGAGCTTTATTAAAGCCTTATTACCGCTTCTTCTCTTAGGTCGTCTTCTGGTCTCTAAAGGGGATAAGGGGTGGTCGATTACCGGTTTGAATCGGCAGAAAAAGGCAGTCACCACTGCGGTTATTCTGTTGGCTATGATCTTAAGCGGTGGCCATGTTGTGGCGGGTCAGATGAAGGGTATGGATATGCCCTCGCAGGATATTCTTGATCAACTGAAAAGCAGGCTCTTAAAACCCGCTTTTTGTGCACCAGATTGTGCTCTGCTACAACAGGTTCATTTAGAAGAGAATAAAAATCGTTTAACAATTCACTTGGTTGTACACGCGACTGAGAAAGCGGTATTTCCTCTGCCAGGAAAACGAGGACAATGGGTGCCTGATCTCGTGCATAAAAATGATCAGGCGTTAGATGAACTCTCCCGTAATCATCAGGGCATTGTCTCAACCTATCTGGAGAAAGGGATTCATCATCTGACGCTCTCTGGTCGTCTACCACTGGTAAAAGATACGGTATCAATCTATTTTCCATTGGCACCTGAACGTCTTGAGTTTACTGGTCAGGATTGGAAACTGGAGGGTGTGAAAGCCAATCAGGCGATTGCCAATGCACTACAGTTGCGGCGTGATCAACCCATTAAGAAAAAGATGATTAAACAGAGTGCGGTTGAGAAGGCGCGCTTTGATCCCGTAATACCACCACCCTTTGTAAGGGTATCCCGGCAGCTTGAGTTGGGTATCATCTGGCGGATGACCACCACGGTGAGGCGCTTAACACCGGCGGATGGCCCCTGGAGTGTTATTTTACCTCTCCTTCCAGGTGAATCGATTGCGCACTCAGAAGTGCAGGTTAAAGAGAATCAGGTTAAAGTGAATATTCCCCCTTTTCAAAACCAGATGCAGTGGGAGTCAGAACTTCAGCCCCAGGATAAGATGGTTTTAACGGCTGCAAAGAGGGCCCATCGGGTGGAGATCTGGTCAGTGAAAGCAGAATCTCCCTGGCACTTTACCTTCTCCGGTGATGTACCACCCACCCATCCAGGATCACAACCAAAACAGAGAATTACTTGGAATCCCTGGCCTGGGGAGCGCTTAGATCTTCAGATAACCAGGCCACTGCCTGCACCTGGTGCAACAGTCACATTGGATGCTTCACAACGCACCATTACACCTGGGCATCGTGCGACTGAAACCGAACTGATGTTACGTCTACGTAGCAGTCGGGGAGGGCAGCACCGTTTTAGTCTACCTGAGAAAGCCCAGCCGCTCTCCTTAACCATCAATGGACGGGCCCAACCGCTACCGACAGATTATCATGTGGTGATCCCACTCTCACCAGGAAAAACGGTGGTAAAAATCTCCTGGCGTGAAGAGCAGCCCATCGGTTTTCGTTTTAAACCCTCCACACTGAAGCCTGGATTGGCCAGTGTAAACCACCGGACGACCATCAATGTGCCAGAGGGACGTTGGGTACTCTGGAGCTTTGGTCCAAGACAGGGGCCCGCGATTCTCTTCTGGGGAAGTATACCTATTTTGCTGCTTGGTGCCTGGCTGTTAGGAAAATATGCACCAACCCCTTTAAAACACTATGAGTGGTTTCTGTTGGGATTGGGAATTTTTATCTCATTGGATGTTAGTGCCAGTATTGTGATTCCAATCTGGTTTTTTATTCTGACCTATCGGCAAAAACATGCTGAACCCATGCAGAACTGGAAGTTTAATCTTGTGCAGCTCTTCCTGCTTTTCTGGACCATGATCACCATCACCACACTGATGGCGGCCATCGAAGATGGTCTGTTGGGCTATCCGGATATGAGCATTGTGGGAAATGGCTCTTCAGGCGAACATCTGATCTGGTTCCAGGACCGTTTAACAAATGCCCTGCCTGAAACGCATCTCTACTCCTTACCCATTCTGGCTTATCGTGGCTTTATGCTGCTCTGGGCGCTCTGGTTGGCTCAAGCGGTGCTTTCTTGGGCGCGTTGGGGTTGGGATGCCTTCTCAACAGGGGGCGTGTGGCGTTCACCAATGTTTGGCAAGATTTCGCTTGAGAAGATCTCTCCCGCCTCTTATCGAGAGAAGAAAAAACCAACAGAGCAGAAATCGCAGGATAAGAAGGATATTTAAATCAAGATGAACGCTCTTGCAGTGATGTTCTAACCGGATAGAACAGGTCGTTATAGAGCGTTCTTTTTCCTGTAACTGATGTTGGAGATATCACATATATGAGTCTCCCGCAAAAAGTCTTGATTTAAGGAACGTGGTGCAGTGCCAGGATGATAGGGTTATGATATAGTTTTGCACTAAATATTAAATCATATCAAATGGATCTGGAATAATGTTTCGACCGATGGACCCACAGATCAGTATGGAGGAATCGCACTTTTGGATGCCAAAGAAGCACCAGGACGAGTTGGAACGGAGTTGGGCGCACATATTCCGTACGCAGGTTCTGGGGATAATTCCCGAAAGTCGATT
>JBQGBW010000201.1:0-5057 GCA_052043475.1 Magnetococcales bacterium HHB-1 | reverse complement strand
GTACTTCGGCAGCGTTGTCGAGTATGAAGAGCCTCTTGCTTTGTTCTTTTCGATTCCGATTCAATAACCAGTCCGTTACGATGCAAATGGCTGGAATTATATTGCATTCCTGCGCTCCCGGGCTCTTTTCAAGGCGATAACTGTTTTGGTAAGCCCTTCCGGTAACGCAATCCCTGGACCAAGCTCTGATAACCGCATCTAACCTATTCAATTCATGGAATAAAAAACCTAACAAGAAACATTATACTCCCGATCTAATACCATCTATGATATGCTTATAATTGAGTAATGAAAGTTATGATGGTTTCCCGAACAAGACTGCTATTTCAACGTTAAAAAAGGGATTCTGTGGCAAAGATTCTGATCGTTGACGATGATGGGCGCACTGTCGAGTTGATGGCGCAATATCTGAAGGATGCCGGATATGAACCCGATTTTCTATTGGAATCAAAATGGCTCTTTCCTAAACTGGATGATGAAATTATTGATCTGATTCTGCTTGATATTTCAATGCCGGATATTGATGGTCTAACCCTCCTTGATCGTCTGAAAAACAGTCCAAAAACCGCCGATATTCCTGTCATCATGGTGACAGGCAACAGTCACGACCGGGTGATTGAGGACTCCTTTTCCCGAGGAGCAAACGATTTTGTCAGAAAACCGGTTGAGAAGGTTGAATTGATCTCACGGATTCGTACCGCTCTGGCGGCAAGCAGGCATATCCAGGAAATCAAGGAACAGAATATAAGAATAAGACAAAACAAAGAGTTTGTTGAAACTGTCCTTCATAGTATGGAAGAGGGAATCTGTGTTCTGGATGGCAATTTTACCGTTCTGGAGGCCAATCGGGTTTTTCTGAGTAAAATCAGCCGCACCCGTGAGGAGATTGTTGGCAGGAAATGTTTCAATGAGCTGACAAAGGATTCGGGCCTATGTGATGGCTGTATGGGACATGATGCCATTGAGTGTCTTGTCAGGGAGACCCTTGAGACCGGGGCCTGTATGGTTCGGGAACGTCGTCATGAGGATGAAGAGGGAAATCCGCTCTATACCAAGGTGATCACCACCCCCATTCAGGATGCCAATGGTCGAACTTATCAGGTTATTTATATTACAAGGGATATCACCCAACGGAAGATTCTTGAGGAGCGGCTTCGTCATCTGGCTTTCCACGATACCCTGACCGGTTTGCCCAATCGACAGCTTTTTTATGATCGTTTGGAGCAGTCTCTGGAACAGGGTCAGCGTCAGGGAAAAGGTGTTGCCATTCTCTTTTTTGATCTGGATAAGTTCAAGGGGATCAATGATACCTTGGGCCATGATGCGGGGGATGAGTTATTGCGTCAGGTGGCCATGAGGATTGGCGAATCGGTTAGAAAAACAGATACCGTGGCCCGATTGGGTGGGGATGAGTTTACCGCCATCATGACCAACTTCTCCAGTGTTGAGGATGTTCGTCATATGGCCAGGAAAAATCTGGATAATCTTTCACAACCATTTGATCTGAAAGGAGAGGTTGTTGAAATCTCAGCCAGTATCGGAATCAGTCTCTTTCCCTATGATGGGCGGGAGATTGATATATTGATGAAAAAAGCGGATCAGGCTCTCTATAAGGTCAAAGGGTCGGGTCGGGGGAGTTATCATTTCCATTCCGAACCACAAGAGGCGTTACAGACCTATTTCCAGAGCTATTGATTGGCTTGATTTGCCGCCCTCTCTTTTCTGTTTTTTCTTCTAGCCATGAACATCACCGCTTGATAACCCGCCCAACTCAATCCCAAAGCGTAAGGCAGGCAACCGATGAAGATATGGGATCCCATGGTATTCCAGAGATAGGAGAGGAAGCCCATGGTCTGCTCATAGGCGTTTCCGGCTGGCGCATCAATAATGGCATTGATCCCTTCAGCAAATTGATCAAAGGCGATCTGATTGACTCCCGGCTCCAACCAACCAAAGAGATTGGCGATGCCATAACCTGTCAGGTAGTAGACAAAATAGAGGGGAGCCAAAGTGAGTGGGTTTGAGAGCCATGACCAGGCAATAGCGATAATGAGACTGAAACGCCATTTAAAAACCACCCTTGCCAACCACCAGATCATTGCCAGCAGGTACATTTGAGCACCAATGGTTGGGGTCATGCCGATAATCATTCCCATGGCAACACCCCGGGCCGCTTCGATGGGATTACGCCGATGTCTTTTGATGGGAATCACCAATCGATAGGTTAAAAGTCTGGCCAAAGAGGAGGAGGGTTTTTTGGCTCGGGGGGAAAGAGATGTCGATTGGGGAGCGCTACTCTGGCTCATGATCGGTTAAAATCCTTTTAAGGGGGAATGGTTGAGTAAATTATCCCGCCTGTTGATCAGGGATTCAACGTTTTTGTTTATTCATCGGAAAGGTTCCTTAATCGGAAGTCAAGGCCACTGAACAAACGGTAATACCTTGTGAATCACTTGCCTTGAAAGGGGTATGGGGTGTATCCTGAGCGCTTATTTAGAAACGGAACAGCAATCAATCCCGCTTTTCCCTTTGGAGATTTCCTTTGAAAAAATTTGATCTTCATTTCCATACCAATATCCATCGCTTAAAGGGAAGCAAACGACGGAAACGGTTGGATGATCTGAACGAATCTCTGCGAAAATCGGGAGTGGATTTCGTTGCTTCCACCGAACATGCCTATAAGGAACCTTTGGAAGCCTATCTCTATCTGGCCGATGTTATGGCCAAAGAGAAAACAACCGTTATTCCCGGCATTGAGGCGATTTCCAAAGAAGGGATCGATATCATTTTTCTTTTTGAGGATGAAAAGGCTCTGCGTTATGGTCTGAAAAGATTGACTCCCTTCTCCTGGTCAATCTGGAATCTGGGTAAGATCAGTAAAGATATCAATGCTATTTCAAGTATTGCCCACCCCTTCACCATGGGACGTACCGGGATTGTTGGGGCTATTGGGGTGGATGGGTTTCTTTCGATCATACCTGAAGCGGACTATGTTGAGATTCATAACGGACAGAGTCTACAGCTTCTGAAACTGCCGCGCATCGGTCGTAAGCTTTTTCATAACGGTGAAACCGCCAAAAAGATCAACTACACCTTTTCCCTACCGGATCGCTATCGTCGTGATGGTATCGGTCAGGCCGTGGGTTCGGATGCCCATTTCCCCGGTCATCAATGGATTGTCGGAAGTGTGGAGAGCATGGAGGGGATGGATTGGTTTTTATTCCTGAAAAAGCGGATTGTTTTCTCTCCCTATCAGGTCCAGGCCTATCCAACAAGACGGGTGGCCAACTATCGGAATCTGGTTCAAAGTGCCCGTTGTATCTTTGGTGAACTGGCTACCAAACAGGTTCAAAAACTGCAACTCAATTTTCCTTTGGCAGGCGATTCCCGACCCCCTTTGGCGACCAATGTCAACCGGATAAAATCAACCTTCCGTTAAACCGGTCATCTCCTTATGGACTATTTCAACGAATCGGAACGGGAAAAACAGCGTCGGTTTGCCCAGTATCGGGATGAGGCGCTGGATGATATCGTTACCAAATTGATGGCCAAGGGAATTACTCCCAATCATGTCACGGCAGCTTCAGTTTTTCTTCTTATCCTCGCCGCCCTGTTATCCCCTACCCTACCGGTTGTAACCTTTATTTTGGGATGCTTCTATATCGCCTTGGATGGATTGGATGGACCGTTGGCCAGAAAGATCGGTTGGGCTCATCGGGGTGGGGCTATTATCGATATGGTGGCGGATCAGGCTGGGGTTGTGGTTCTCTCCGCTGTTGTCGCTTTTGTTGTTCCGGTCAATCCCATCGTTGCTGTCCTCTTTTCCAACTTTTATATCGCTTTTATTGTTCTAGCCGTTTTTGCCAATGAAAACAATATCCCCCTCTTCTATGCCATTCGGGTGAAATATCTTTTCTTTATCCTGGTGGGAATCTCACTGCTCTTTGATGGGGATTATGTCTCCTATTTCATGTGGGTTTTTACCATATATTATGCAATCGGAATCGTTCGGGCCCTGGCCTATATCCATCGTTTCTATACCGAAAATCCCCCATCCTAAAACCCATCTATCCTTCCAATATGTAACTTTATGCAGGTTACATTATGTCCCATTGCACCAAAAAGATGAATGAAAATTGAGATTCATCGGATCGATATGTTTTCATAATAATCTGTTTTCATGTCTTTTTCTATTATATATATAGATAGGCATAAGAAGTGCATCTCTTTCGGAAATAGGGATGTAATTCAGAAAACGTTACATTCCAGAGTTAAGTGGTTGAAACTGAAACAGGAAGAGAAACAAAACCAATAATAGTCCCTCCCTTTTGGTTTCTTCCGTCCTCCGAATAGCAAATGAATGGTTCTGCTCTCTCCATTAATAACCCCCTTTAAAGGAGAGTCTGGAAAGTTCTTGTAAATCTTCAAATAGATTCCCATGTTAACCCGTTCTAAAACAAATTAATAATTAATTCAATCAAATCGCAATACATTTATCATACTCACGTATCTTATCTCCAGATACAGATTTTGGGAGAAATTCCTGAAGAGTGGGACTTTCAAACAGGCAACAAATATTCATAACAGTTTAATTTTATGTTGAAATAACTCCATGAAATGGTGTTTGAAATGAAAATATCGAATAGAGAGAAAGAGTCTGGTTCGGTTTTAATCATTTCTCTTTTGGTTTTGGTTCTTCTTCTGATGTTGGGTATGCAGGGGATGGCCACAGCAACCATGGAAGAGAAGATGTCCGGGAATTCCCGGCAAAGAAACCTCGCTTTTCAGGATGCGGAATCGGCATTAAGGGCGGGTGAGGGTTGGCTTGATTCCCTGACATCACAGCCGACAACGGTTTCCACCTGTGATGAGCCTCCTTGTGATGTTTTTTCACTAAATTCCATTGATTTTAATAGTAATAAGACCAATAGCACCTGGTGGGAAACCCATGCTCACCGTTACAACGAAGAGGAGACCAGTTCACGCTATATCATTGAGGAGAGGGAAACGGTGACCATAAGCGCCTCTTCGGGGGAATCACTTGTGGTTGGTCAGGG
>JBQGBW010000200.1:0-5129 GCA_052043475.1 Magnetococcales bacterium HHB-1 | reverse complement strand
CCCAACTCCAAAACAACATGCTTCTTCCCCGCTTTGGCCTTCATTCCCCAACCCACCTCAGGCGACCCGGATTCAGGGGGAACTCTATGATCTGGGCATCAGTGCTTTAAGTGCGGGTAGAAGAGCATTGGTTAGAAAATATCCCGCCGGTCCTGTTGCGGCCATTGCCCCTTTTAATTTTCCTCTGAATCTGGCGGGTCATAAAATTGCTCCGGCGATGGCGGTTGGGGCTCCTGTGGTCTTGAAACCCGCTTCCAAAACCCCTTTAACCAGTCTTCTGATGGCGGAGTTGATTGAAGAGTCGGGTTGGCCCAAAAAAGCTTTCTCGGTTGTTCCCTGTGGTCGTGTGGCGGGACAGCAGTTGGTTGAGGATGATCGTTTGAAGGTTCTCTCCTTTACCGGGTCTCCTGAGGTGGGTTGGGGAATGAAGGCCAAAGCGGGGAAGAAGCATGTTGTTTTGGAGTTGGGGGGCAATGCGGGTCTGATCATTGATAAGGATGTTGAGGATTGGGACTGGTTGATTTCAAGGGCGGTTATGGGTGCCTTTTATCAATGCGGTCAGGTCTGTATTTCGGTTCAGCGCATCTTTTTGCATCAGGATGTTGTGGGTGAGTTCCGGGCACGATTCAAAAAGGCGGCTGAGAGTCTGGTAACCGGTGATCCCCTTGATCCGAAAACCACTCTGGGACCGATCATTGATGCCAAAAACCGGGATCGTTTGCAGGGTTGGATTGAGGAGGCCTTGAAACAGGGTGCGGATCTGGTTTGCGGCAATACCATCGCACCGGGTGGTGAAGGAAACAGCATGAGGGCAACGGTTTTGGAAGAGGTTGACCCCGGTTGTCGAATCAATGCGGAGGAGGCTTTTGGTCCGGTTGTGACACTGACCCCGGTGGCCGATATGGAAGAGGCTTTCAAACAGGTTAATGACTCCCGCTACGGTCTTCAGTGCGGTATCTTCTCTTCCAACTTCAAGACCGTTATGAGAGCGATGGATGTTCTTGAGGTGGGGGGTGTGATTCATAACGATGTTCCTTCCTTCCGGGTCGATAGCATGCCTTATGGGGGTGTTAAGGATTCCGGTCTGGGAAGGGAGGGGATTCGTTATGCGATGGAGGATATGATGGAGGAGCGTGTTCTCGTCTATCAGAGCTGATTCTGCCGGGGGGTTGTGATGTTACTCCGTTTTCTGATCCTGTTGTTGGTTTCTGTTTTCCCCTTTTCAGCCAAGAGTGTTGAAGCGGGGAAACGGATCGCTTTGGTGGTGGGAAACAGTGAGTATCTGGAGACAGCCCCTTTGGTCAATCCCAAGCATGATGCCACCGATTTTGGCAAGGCTCTGAGGAGTTTGGGATTTGAGGTTGAGGTTCATCTGGATCTGAAAAAGTTGGAATTTGATCAGGCATTGAGTCGTTTTGGTTACCGGATTGAGGGTGCTGAGACGGCTCTTTTCTTTTATGCCGGTCATGGGATTCAGGTGGATGGGGAGAACTATCTGATTCCGGTTGATGCCAAGCTGAACAGAAAGAGAAATCTGAAGCGGGAAACGATCTCCTTAAATGGTGTTTTGGAGGATATGGAGAGTGCCAGTCAGGTTCGTTTACTCTTTTTGGATGCCTGCCGGGATAATCCGTTGAGTCGTTCTTTGGCTCGCAGCATGTCGGGATCGCGTTCAACGGTTGGCAAGGGTTTGGCGGCTGTGGGGTCGGATGCCAGTGGAACCATGATCTCCTATGCCACGGCCGGGGGTTCGGTGGCGGCGGATGGCAGTCATCGTAACAGTCCCTATACAACGGCTCTTTTGGAACATATGGGAACCCGGGGATTGGAAGTGGGTTTGATGTTGCGGAAGGTGACCGGCAGTGTGAAGAGGGCAACGGGGGGACGTCAGACGCCTTGGGCCTATGGATCGTTGGAGAATGAATTTTATCTGGCAGGTCGGGAGGATAAAGCCGCTGTCATGGCTCCTGTTGTTGGTCAGAAGATGGGGGGTTTCGGGGGGATTTCGGTGGCATCAACCCCGGAAAAGGCCGCTTGGAAATTGAATGATGAGTATATGGGATTGACCCCGGATAAGGTGGAGTCGATTGCGGTCGGTTCTTATCCCATTGAGATCTCTTTGGATGGTTATCAGAGTTGGTCAAGTCAGGTTCGGGTTCGGGAGGGACGATCAACCCCGGTTCAGGTGACATTGAAGCCGATGGTTTCCCGCTCTTCCGAACAGCCGCAGGTTTCCGGGGAATCAAAGCAGACACCCTCAGCGGCTCTCTACTCGTTTATTGTCAATTCAACGCCCGATGATGCCCGCATTCGGATCCTGAATATTGTTCCTGGCTATGAGAGGGGCATGAAACTGGAGCCGAAGAGTTATCATATTGAGGTCTCCAAAGAGGGTTATCACACCAAGAGGAGATGGGTTGCCATCAAGGATCGGGATTTGGTTGTTTCCATTGCCTTGAATCGTCAGGGGGTTGAGGATCGGGTTGATCGGGAGCAGCGTTATCAGCCGGTTGAGAGGGAGCGAAGGAATCGGGATCGGAATCGTCGTTTGGAGCGTCTGTTGCAGGGGAAATTTGGTACGATCAAGCCTGATAAGCACTATTTAAAGTTGGGTTGTTGGAGTCAGTTGAGGGAGTTTTTGTTGCATTTCAGACGTCTTCAAAAGATGAGGGAGTCGGTTTTTGTGACTCGTGAGAGCTTTGAACGGAATAAACCCTGTATCTTTTCCGGGCCCTATTCCCAAGGGCGTGAAGCCAGGAGATCCATGCGAAAGATTAAGGAGAGATTGAGGGTTCCGGTTCGTTACATCTCTCCCAACAGTGAATAGAGATGGTCGGATTGGGTGAGGTATGGGAATGATTTTGGCCAGATATAGTCAGTTCAATTCAAAACTGTACACATAACAAGAGCGAGCTGGCGAGCGCAGGTCCAGGAGGCGGGCCTCCTGGCGGATTCTTAAGGCGGAGCCTTAAGATGTCATAAAAATAGGGCGAAGCGAAGCTTCCGCACGACAAAAAGCGGAGCTTTTTGGAGGCTTCGCCCGTCGCCGTAGGCGACTCTTTGGGGAGGGCTGGAAGCCCGACATAAATGTATAATATTGAACGAGACTGACTATATAAGATCCCATGACCATCGGCCATCCTGGGGTTTCCACCAATAATGAGTTGATTTCATGGAAGAGAACCGAGTCAGATTGAAAAAGCTGAGACCCTTCTTTTTTGTCGCCATGGCGTTGGCATTCCTGGCTTTTGGGGCTCAGATGCTGTTCACGATATCGGTATTGGATCATTCCGGCAGAACCAGCGAATTGGTTGATTGGCCGGGGCATCGGGAGTTGGCCACTGAAATTCGTTTGGCTCTTCAAAAACATCTCAATCGCAGGCAGCCGGAATGGGCTCCTATCTGTGATTATCGGGCGATCAAGGCACAGATCCGTTATAAGGTTGTTCCGCAATATCCGCTTAAATCGGGCGAGACAAGCCGCAATATCCGTTTATATTCCCTTGTTCGTTGTCATCAATTCCGTTCTGTTGAATCAGGATGGCAGCAGGTTGAGGACTCTTTTTCTGGTCCGGCTGTGATTGTTTTCAATGAACATCAGAAGGAGATTCGGATCAATGGGGTCTCCATGGCCAGGAGAGATGAAGGGTTTCAAAAAGGTCTGGTTCGTCTTTTTCCACTTCCGGTCACCCGCATTGTTCGTTCCCATCCTGATCAGTTACAGATTGAAAAGGATTTTAGTCGATCATGGGCATCACAGCTCTGTCAGGGATCCGAAAAAAAGAGGTGTATCATTCAGTTTCAAGCCGGTTGATAGAAGCCATCTCATAAACACCACTTCTGCCTTGATGCCGTGTTACACGGATCCTTGCGAGTCTCACAGAGGCCACTATGCTGCGGTTCTCAAAATCCGTAAGCTTTGCCTGAAGATCCAATCGGCATTTATGAGATGGCTTCTAGTCAGAATGGAGTTCAACACTTGGCAGGGATCTGCTCTTTTTCTCTTATCAAAATACCCCTGTAGCCAACCTAAGATAGAGATCAATTTTAGCTGCACCAAGGGGATCAGAGCTCTCCACTTGCTGTCGAATCCCAGAGAGTTGTTTAACAAAGTTCCAATTCTTCCAGGCGATCAGATGCCCGACAATCAAAGGGGCTTGCAAAGGATTTTTGTTTAACATGTTCTGATACATAGGAACAATCAATTTTCTCAAGGCCAGGTTATCGGTGGTATGAACGGCTATGGCCTGGAAGATTTGCTCCATCTCTTTACGGGTTCGATCTGTCCTGGATAAATACAATGAATTCAGTGCATCCAACCCATTACGCCCTTCCAGCTCCAGATAAGCGGTTGTCCAGGCGGCAAGATTGTCGGTATGGCCATATTCCTGTCTCTGCTCAAAATTTCCATGGACATACAGTTGATCCTCGCGATCTTCGGATAATCCCAGCAACAATATCGCCAACGGTCGCCATTCTGCATAACGCAAATCACTTAAGAATGTTCGGACCTTGTCGAGTGAAATCATTTTGCTGACTTTTTTTATAAGACGATAGGGAGCGCGAGCTATTTCCAGATAGGAATAATTATGCAGAAGAGGGTCAGAATGCCCCAGATACGGAATAGCGAATATCAGCCGTTGCTCATTTTCTCTCTCCATAGGCTTCCAGTCCCCTTTTTTGGCGAGTATCTTTTTTATCAGATCAAGGGATTCAGCGTGAACCGTACCGAGGGCCGTCCATTCGTTATTAATACCATCCCAAGCCAGTAGCACATTCCGTTCGGGATAGCGTTGTAACAGTTGATGGATTAAAGGGCTGATCAAGATCTGACGGGGCAATACCACCTTTTTCCCTTCAAGTACCTGTTCCACATGAAAACGAAATTGATCTCTATCTTAGGTTGGCTACAGGGGTATTTTGATAAGAGAAAAAGAGCAGATCCCTGCCAAGTGTTGAACTCCATTCTGACTAGAAGCCATCTCATAAATGCCGATTGGATCTTCAGGCAAAGCTTACGGATTTTGAGAACCGCAGCATAGTGGCCTCTGTGAGACTCGCAAGGATCCGTGTAACACGGCATCAAGGCAGAAGTGGTGTTTATGAGATGGCTTCTATCAACCGGCTTG
>JBQGBW010000199.1:0-5130 GCA_052043475.1 Magnetococcales bacterium HHB-1 | reverse complement strand
AATCGACTTTCGGGAATTATCCCCAGAACCTGCGTACGGAATATGTGCGCCCAACTCCGTTCCAACTCGTCCTGGTGCTTCTTTGGCATCCAAAAGTGCGATTCCTCCATACTGATCTGTGGGTCCATCGGTCGAAACATTATTCCAGATCCATTTGATATGATTTAATATTTAGTGCAAAACTATATCATAACCCTATCATCCTGGCACTGCACCACGTTCCTTAAATCAAGACTTTTTGCGGGAGACTCAACAACGCCTCAGTGCTTTGGCAGAGTTACCAGAAAAAGATTTCCAGGTTTTTGTCTCTGTAATCCTCTGCAAAACAGAAGAGGAGCTTAGACGTCAATTTATTCTTGTCAACAACACAAAACCCCTACCGAAGCCACTTATCTATGAACTCTTACCCTGGGTGAACGACCTACCAGAACGCATGGCTTCCAGAGCTCAGGCAGCACATATCACAGAGCTGCTTAATTTTGATAAAAACTCTTCTCTGCGAGGACAGATCAAACAGCACACCAACCCAGATGGCGTGATTACAGACACAGCCATCCAAAAGATGATCATGAATTCGTTATCTGATGGCGTGTGTCGTGAGTTGATCCGTTTGCCCGATGGAAAAAAGCAGTGTCTAGAGGCGGTTAGTAACTTTTTTGCGGCAGTTCAAGAGGTCTTTGAAGAGTCATGGCTCAATCAGACCCCACGCACTTCGCGTCTGGTTCACGGCGCTGGCATCGCGGCTATGGGCTATATTATGGAGTATCTTGTCGAGCGGAATAATGCCTCAGAGAAAGAGTCGTTCATGCCAGGACTTAAAAGCCTCAAAGAGATTACAGCATGGACAGAGCGTGATGGCGATTGGCGGTTTGGAGATGAAGTTAGGCCTTGGAATAGCCTGCAAAATATATCACGGGACATTCAATTGCTAACTTCATTTCTTTTGCGCGCCCTAAAACATGGATGAAACAACCATTCTATTTCGATAACAGCTCTACACTTCTTAGAATCCCACTTTTACCGAAAAGGGTAAAACCATGCCTGTAATGAAACCGCAAACAAAGGTGAGAAACCCAAGAAAATATAAACAGCTTCCTCCACACCTCTATTCATCCCGACCGCGAAAGAATTTGAGCTCTGTTTTTCTGAGTGCTGAAAACAAAAGTGCGGTCCACAGACTAATTAGAGAGCAGAACGCTAAAGACCTTTTAGAGCGTCACAACCTCCAGCCGATCAGCCTCCTTTTATTCTACGGAGAGCCTGGTTGTGGGGAAACAGTTACCGCAGAAGCGATTGCAAATACGCTTAAACTCCCTTTCTGGACTGTCCGCTTATCCAACCTTATATCGTCATACTTAGGCGATACAGCTAAACATCTATACGAAACGTTTTCATATGTTGAGGAGAATGCAGGTGTTCTCCTACTCGATGAATTCGACACCATAGGTAAAAGCCGAACAGATAGATCAGATATTGGAGAGATGAAGCGTATCGTCAACACGTTGCTCCAATTGCTTGATCGGTATAACGGCGACAGTATTATCATCGCTGCAACCAATCTGGGAAGCGATATCGACAGTGCGGTCTGGCGGAGATTTGAAGAGGTACTCTGCTTCAAAAAACCAACAACATTGGTACAACGTAAATTGATCGAAAAATACCTGAAAGGTTTTCAGCACGATTTTAATATTGAATCAGAAAAGCTTGACAAACTTCTTCAACTAAAGAGCCATGCGGATATCGAACGCATCGTGCATCGTGCTCTGAAAGATGCGGTTCTATCAGGTAAAAAGTCCGTATCTTTGGAAGCGATTACACGAGCTGCAAAGACCGAAAAGCCCCGAGATGCCATGCTTTATCTTTGATACCCGCTATAAAGATCTTCAACTAATAGGACTTATCAAATGGACATAGCTATTGACCAGTATATTGCTCTGCTTCTTGGGTTCGGATTAGCTTTTACACTGCTTGCATATTTACAGTATCGTTTAAAGCTAAAATACGGCACGGAAACCCATCTTACACCGTGGAGTGTTATAGCTCAAAACGTTGATAACAATTACATAGAGGTGCTTGTCGAACGAATAGACGGGATCTGTTTTATCTGCGACAGTATTCCGGTGTTCTGTAAGCAGGCGTTGGATCCTTTTCTTGTAGATGAAGAAGGGAACATATCTTTATACGCAACCCATACTTCGGATTATAAAGGCAGGTCAAAGTATCCAACAAAGAACATGTGCGGGAGTTCAAATGCTTATACTTTGACTCACATTCCCGTATCAGAAGTTGTACGGATAGAATTCCGATATCAGCAATAGAAATATTAAACCAAGAAACCTAACTTCTGTATTTCATACATCTATGTGCAGGAGAGCGTGATTCCTGCGCCTTGAATAACAACCGTAGCCTATAAAAGGGTATAAATGTGAGCCCATTAATAGTGATGCGCGCAACAGAACATGAGCCTTCCGCAGAATTGCAACTTTGGGCCGCTGCACTACAACGCGCTGTTGCAGATCTAAATCTACTCTATCGGAGCCTTAAGCGGACACCAGAGGTATGCCATGACATCCATTTCCGTCGCACCTTCCAGGAACTGTACCGATGGTTTGAAACAACATCTGACAGAATGGGCAGTTTTTGTTGGATTTGTTCTCTCTTTGACCTAGATCCCGACTATGTGCGGCTAAAGTTGATCGACCGTCTTCAGATCTTAAGACATGCATGCCTTAACCGGCATTCAGTTTCCACGGCTTAAAGGGGGTGGACTGTGGGTGAAAAACGAAACGGTATTGAGGTATTTCCTTTCGGTACTGATATCGTTCGCGTGGTTCGTGATAGCAAAGACGCGCCATGGTTTGTAGTTGCGGATGTTTGCGCGGCATTAGGAGTCCGTAGCACACCTCAAGCACTACAAAGTTTAGGAACGAAAAAGGTAGCTGCGTTTCCGCTTACCAACTCTTCTGGACCAGCGCTCCTGACAACATGTGTCAATGGCTCTGGCCTATTAACCCTGATCAACGAGAGTGACAAACCAAACGCGGCGTTCTTTCGGGACTGGTGCATCGACGTGCTGCTACCAGAGTGTTCAATCCAGAAAAACACCAAACAAATAAAGAAGGATACATCCTCCATGCTGACTTTTAAATTTCAATCTAAACCGATCCGTGTCGTAACAGATGGCCGAGGCGAACACTGGTTTGTGGCTAAGGACATTTGCGATGCGCTGGGGATTAAAGACCCTTCGATGGCTTGCTCCAAGATTCCTGATCAGCATAAGGGTATACAACGTATTGGCACCCCTGGTGGTAACCAGAATATGTTGGCTGTCAATGAATCAGGACTCTATCGTCTGGTTCTTCGGAGCAATAAACCTGGGGCAAAACCTTTCCGCGAATGGGTAACTGATACGCTTCTTCCTACTCTCGGTGGTGCAAAGAATAGTCAACAAAAAGAAAAGGATATTGGAATGATCATCCCCTTTGAATTTGAATCCAATCAGGTCCGTGTTGTAACTGATGAGCAGGGAGAGCCATGGTTTGTGGCCAAAGATGTGGCTGAAGTTTTGGGATACTCCAAACCGGAAAACGCTGTGTCACGACATTGTAAATCTCCAACCACTACCCCGAAACAGGGTGGTGGTGTTTTAAACATCATCCCAGAACGCGATGTCTACCGCTTAATCTTCCGCTCCAAACTTCCCCAAGCCGAACAGTTTGAAAATTGGGTAGTCGGAGAAGTCCTACCATCAATCCGTAAAACCGGACATTACCAAGCATCGGAAAAAACAGAAACACAACAACAGCCCGCTTCAAATATGAAATCGATCTCCTCTATGAGCGAAATGGCGGATGAATTTTGTGCTGCACTCCGGATCGCAGAAGCAGTTGGGCTTGATAAACGGGCTTCAGCGCTGGCTGCCAATATGGCTATGAAAAATACAACAGGTATCGACTGTCTGGCATTGCTACGTAAACCAGGCTTTGTACCTGAACCGGAAAATCTGGACTTTCAGTTTCCTCCCCAGATCGAGCAGCAACTGGAAATGCCAATTACAGAAACCACTGTGATGGCACCAATAACAGAAACCGCATTGCCACTTCCAGCAGAAACAAACCCACAGAAAGATTTTTACAACGCAACAGAGCTTGGCTTGCGCATCGGTTTGCCGGTTCAACAATTCAATCAACTATTAAAAGAGCATGGGTTTCAGACCCCTCTTCGTAATGAGCGAGGTCGGCAGGTTTGGAAAGCCACTGATAAGGGAGAGCCCTACGCGGTCTATCTTACGCCTCGAAGCAAGAGGACAAAGATTCCTTTTCTCCGGTGGCGCATTGAGATCCTGGATGCATTACCCAAACCCTTTAACCACGCAGCCTGATTAAAAGGAGTAAACACGATGTCTCCTGATATCGAGGATCTGCGCGCTAAGATCCGCTACCACAACTACCTTTATCATACTATCGGTGAACCATCACTATCAGACGATGAGTATGATCATCTTTTTAACATGCTTCTGGAGATGGAACAGAGCAGTTCGGAGCCCATTCCTCCTGATTCCCCTACCCAGCGTGTTGGCAGCGAACCACTTAGTCAGTTTGCCAAAGTAGCGCATAGAAAGCCGATGCTCTCTTTGGATAACGCCTTTACTGATAATGACTTTCGCAATTTCTATCTGAAACTGGCCTACGCCCTGGATGAAGCTGGTCCTCTTTCATTCTCAATAGAGCCAAAAATAGATGGATTGGCTCTTAGCCTGATTTATCAAAACGGCATCCTGGCACAGGCGGTTACACGGGGTGACGGCCATATCGGTGAAGATGTGACAGCCAATGCCAGAACCATTCGAACAATTCCGCTGAGATTGCAAGGAGAGGATATCCCAGATTATCTGGAGATTCGTGGCGAAGTCCATATGCCTTTGAGCAGCTTAAAGAAGCTTAACGCCAAAGCAGAGCGCAATGGCGATAAAACCTTTGCGAATACCCGTAATGCCGCAGCAGGAAGTTTACGCTTACTCGATTCCCGCATTACGGCTAAACGCGGCTTGGCCTTTTTTGGCTATGACATCGGCAACGATACCGAAGCGGTCGCGGATTCACAAAGGGGTCTTCTGGTCAGATTAAGACG
>JBQGBW010000198.1:0-5143 GCA_052043475.1 Magnetococcales bacterium HHB-1 | reverse complement strand
TCGACTTTCGGGAATTATCCCCAGAACCTGCGTACGGAATATGTGCGCCCAACTCCGTTCCAACTCGTCCTGGTGCTTCTTTGGCATCCAAAAGTGCGATTCCTCCATACTGATCTGTGGGTCCATCGGTCGAAACATTATTCCAGATCCATTTGATATGATTTAATATTTAGTGCAAAACTATATCATAACCCTATCATCCTGGCACTGCACCACGTTCCTTAAATCAAGACTTTTTGCGGGAGACTCTTGAGAGGATATTCACAAAAACTGTATAATAAATGGGTGGATAATCCTAAAAGAAAAACAGTTGATAGAGATGACCTAATCTTTGATCCAACCAAGCCGTTTAAACCGCCAGGAGAGTATCATGAAGATGATGATTTTCTAAATATGTTTACAGGGCTTGAGATGGTGCCTAATCCGCATGGTGAATCGGGTTGCCAGCGCATTCTGGATCACCTGGATCTGCTCTGTGAAGATGATCATAAGTTAAAACACTGGCTGCTCTCCTGGATTGCCTACCCGCTCCAGAATCTAGGAAAAAAAATGACGACCTCAATTGTTGTACATGGTAGGCAAGGAACAGGAAAAAATTTTTTCTGGGAAGCAGTAGCTAAGATTTATGGGAAATACGCTCTGGTTATCTCACAGGCCGAACTGGATCTGACGTATAATGATTGGGCAAGTTTAAAGCTGTTCATTATTGCTAATGAGGTTGTTGCGCGGTCTGATATCGGTAACCAGAAAAATAAGCTGAAAGGGCTTATTACAGATAAAGCGATTAATATTCATGGTAAGTTTCTCCCTGTTAGAAAAGAAGCAAACCATATCAATTTGGTGTTCCTCTCAAATGAAGATAAACCTGTTCTCGTAGAGGAAGATGATCGGCGTTATGTGGTTCTGCGAATGGATCACGTCGAGGATAAACCATATTTTGATGCCTTAGATCATGAAATCGAAAATGGTGGCACAGAGGCGTTTTATTATTATCTGCTGCACTACCCTATAGATGCTGACTTCAATGAACACACAAAGCCGTATCACAACGATGCAAGAAGGAAGCTGATAAAGCTTTCCAGGGAGTCTCCTTCTTCATTCTATGATGATTGGAAGAATGAGAAAATTCCGATTCCTTTTTGCTCATGTACGGCACCAGATCTCTATTTGGCTTATAAAATATGGTGCAAATTTACTGGAGAGCATTTATTCAAGCACTCTGAGTTTTGTACCAAGATGGAACGGATGGTGGAACGTAGGCGAACGCTTGTGTTTAAACCTAAGTTGCGAGGTTACTTTAAAGAGTACCTTCGTCCAGACATGTTCTATCCACAATCAACCAGAGATAAGGATTTAATCAGGAGAGAATCAGTGAACTTTACATCTGACCTTCAAAATTGGACCAGTCTTAATCAAAAGAATAGTGTCCAATAGGCAATATAGAACAAGTTGCAATCGATCAATGACAGAAATGACAGAAATGACAAAAACTTATGTCACGGGGTTTATCTATGTTAAACAATTACTTAAGTATTGATGACGCAATGACAGCTCTCCCGCGCGTACATGCGTGTATGTGCGTGTGTGCGTACACACGCACGTAATACATTACGTGTCATACATGTCATGTGTCATACATATATATAAGTAATTAATATATATAGAAAAATATAATGACAAACTTTTTTATTTTCTTTTGTCATTCAAGTCATAATAAAGCTATCTCAATATAAAACAGATAGTTAGATCTAAAAGGCCGCAAAATGAAATTCAATATCTCCCGTTTTATCCTTTTTCCGATCCTTCAAAAACTCATGCTCACGGCAAAAGCCCCTGGCAGAACGGAAGCGACTGCAACCAGCCATGTGTTTCTCAGTGCGGATACCAAATCACAGAAAGTTCTGCACAGTTCCACAAACGCAGAAGTGACCACGCGCTGTTATGCCAATGCCGATGTTCAGAGTTCTGGCAAAGCGCTGGTGCCGATCCGGATTCTGTTTGACCTCGTTAAAAACTTACCCGGAGATAGCGATATCGTTTTGTGGGTAGAGATCAACGAAAATGAAAGTGGGCAGGTTCATGTGGAATCAGGAAAATCCTATTTCAAACTTTCCTACATGGACCCCGAAGCTTATACCGGACATTCAAAGGGGGGGAATGGTACAGAGTTCTCTGTTCCCTCCGGAGATCTTCTGAAACTTCTAAATAAAACAGCCTTTGCCATGGGCAGAGATTCAACCAGACCCGCAATGGATGGCATTTTTCTCACTGCTCACCAGGATAAAATACGGGCTGTGGCAACCGATGCGCATCGCATGGCGATTCATGAATTACCATCTGCCCTTCATGGTGCCGAAGAAGGGCAAGAGGTTATCCTTCCACGTAACATTGTTCAGGTATTGCTTAAAGCGCTATCCGGCATCGATGATGAAGAACTGGTAGTGATTCACATGAATGACATTGATATCTCATTCAGTTGGGAGGAGACGGAGTTAATCAGCAGGTTGGTTGCAGCAAAATATCCCAATTGGCAGAGAGTTGTTCCAGAACCAGGAGATCTATCTCACATGTTTTTTGGAAACAAATTCCTTGTAGGGAACGCAATAAAGCGCATACAGGCTGTTGCAAACCAAAAAAGCTTTAATGCAACGCTGAGTTTTCGCAATGATGGATATCATGAAATTGTCTCAAACAATGTTGATCAATCCGCTGGGAAAGAAATCCTGGAAGGTGAATACCAAGGCGAGGCGCAAAAAATTGGCTTTAACTTGCGTTATGCATTGGAGGTATTTAATGCATTGGATGGAGAAGAGTTTATATTGCAAATTCAGAGGGATAAGAAAACAGAATACTCTCTTACGCCTGGCAATGCTTTGCCAATGCTTGTTACCAGCCCTAAAGATAAAAATACCCGTGTTGTATTAATGCCGATGCAGAGTTAAGGAGATCGAACCATGGTCATACAGCTTCAATTATTCGATAGCGCCACATTAGGGCCGCAACCCAACACCTGCATCTGTTGCCAGAAACCAGGTGCGTGGTGCGAGGATCTTAAGAAGGTCCTCTGCTCCGATTGCTGGATTGATGGCCGTCTGGCTGAGTGGGGAAGCTGGGCGCGTGGTTCAATCGGCCAGGGCTATCCTCAGAAAACTATGATTGCCAGAATGATGCAGGGCGATTTTTCTTTCTCTCAAGGCCAGGATGGAAATAGCCGGATTGATGAGATTGAAAAGCATCTTCTCCGTTTGAAGTGGTGGCGGGAAGATCAATATAAAGTTTTGATTGTGCAGTATATTTATCACAAGGAAGGAGGTAGGAGAAAAGCAGAAGCTTTAAAGATTCCTCGAACATCATTCCGCGCTTTGTTGGCTCAAGGAAGATGTTTTATTGCAGGCGCTCTTGGACCAAATGAAAAAAAAAGTTGCCAAGTGGGCGCCCAAAAAGTATGCTATGGAACATGACAATTATTTTTGCGTCTTGAGGCCGCCTCCTATTCTGGAGTGCGGCCTTTTTTATTGGAGATAAGGCTGTGGCTGAGTTTGAGAGAGCAATTGATCTGGTACTGAGGCATGAGGGGGGATTTGTGAATGATCCCAAAGATCCTGGTGGCGCAACAAAGTATGGTATCTCGCTGCGATTCCTTCGCAGCTTAGGGCATGAGCTGGCTGATGTGGATGGCGATGGCGACATTGATGCCGATGATATCAGAGCGTTGAGCGTGGATGGTGCCAAAGATATCTATCGGGCTCAATTCTGGAATCGGTATGGATATAATCGGATTCATGATCAGGATATTGCAACCAAGCTCTTTGATCTTTCTGTGAACATGGGACCAAAGCAGGCGCACAAGATCCTGCAACGTGCATTGTGGGCGGTGCGGCACGCAGTGAAAGTGGATGGCATCCTGGGAGGAGAGACCTTTGGAGCAGTTCAGCGTGTTCGTACAGATCTGCTTCTGGTGGCGATGCGCTCGGAGGCCGCAGGCTTCTATCGCTCATTGATCATCAGACGCCCAGAATTAGGAAAGTATCGGCGTGGCTGGATGAGACGGGCTTACACATAGGAGCGAGATGATGAGTAATTGTGATGGTGGATCATGTGCGATGTTGCAGACGGCATTAGGGCGCATCGATAAAATTGAAGAGCGAGTGAACCGACATCGTGAAGGTAATGCCGCTCGGGATGAGATTCTAAAACAGCATGAGCAACTGCTCCAACAGCTTTCCAATAAGCTTGATCAACTGAATTACACTTTGGAAAAAATCAATAAGAGTCTGTCTGTGAATAATGAAAGATGGAAATCTCTTCGGCGTTCTCAGAATTGGTTGATCACGATTATCGCCTCCTCATTAACGGGCTTTGGAGTCTATCTGTTTCAGCACTTCGTAGGATCATAGGTTCTTTCCAAAGCTTAAATATATACGGGCGCGCTAACCCCGCAAAAGATCCAGTGAGAGTCTGAAAAAGTAGTTGACTTGATTGACCGTTAACTATCTATAAAGTATGAGAAAAAATAATGTCAAAGTTGATGACACAAAAAGAGTATGCTGACCATTATGGTTGCAAAAAACAGTATATAAACACGCTGGTCGGAAATGGTGTTATCCCTTTGGATGAATCGGGGAAGATTGATCAAGAAAGTGCCGATTCAATTTTGGCTGATCGAAGGCAAAAAAGAACAAAAGAAGCAGCAGACGTAAAACTGGCCGATCTTAAACTGAATTATGCACGCAATAAAATGAAGTACCAGCGGGAGGCGGGAGAGCTTCTACCCATTAAAGAGGTTGCGGCAACACAATTTTCGTTAGCACGTAAGCTGCGAGATGATTTGCTCATACTACCGGGAAAAATCTCTGGTCAATTGGTTGGCAAAAGCGAGCGCGAAATAAAATTGAGTCTTCCGAAAAAAGCCTGTTTGAGCTTGGGCGTGTTTCCTGACCAGTTAACTGTTTGATGTAAAAATCTCGATAACCGGTTCTGGAATTCCGCAGACTCGTTCTGGATTCGTTTTTTGAGGTAAAAAAACAGTGTGAAACGAAGGGAGTTTTACCCCATTATGCAAGAACTGACTCTGTTTTTTCCGCTTTTCCAGCTATTTGAGCGCACTGGTAGCGTAGAAAGCGCTTCACGTTGCTGGCCAGAG
>JBQGBW010000197.1:0-5178 GCA_052043475.1 Magnetococcales bacterium HHB-1 | reverse complement strand
TTGGGTGATATAAGCGTTTTCCCATTGATAAAGGACCTTCTCTTCAGGTTCTCCAGCCAGGAAAGCGAGGGTGGCATGGAGGCTTTGATAGATGGGAATATTTTCTGGTTCTGCTTGTTTTGCCGCTTGTTTACAGAGTTGTCTGGCTCTGCTGAGTTGTGTTGCTTCCCTTGTGGATATTAGAGAAAGGATGTAGAAGATTCCATCGAGACCAGGGATGATTGCGGTGCGTTTTTTGTGTGTTTTACGAATATTTTTTAATGTTTCTTCAAATATTTTAATGGATTCTTTAGACCCTTTGCTTCCTTTTTGTAAAATTATGCTGGCCGCCATGAGCATAAACGCTTCGTCACGACTAAATCCTGTGCCAATTAAATCTACCAGTGACTTATGCTCTCCTTGAAGAAGATATATATATGCAAAACCATGCCGTATTTTATAATAAGAACTGCTTTCAGACGCTTCAAGATATGGCGTGGCCAGAAGCTCTACATCAGAGAGATCGCCTAACTGTCTTAAATTATTTTTAACAATATAATCAATAAGTTCATGCTGAATTTCCTTGGCGCGTGTTTTGACATAGTCTAAATTGAGAGGTGAATTCAGCAGGATGTGTAGCGGTGGGGTTCTTCTACACTCTTCAAAGAGTTGTAACTGCCCTTCTTGATAGATTTTCTGGAATTTCTTTGCATCGTTTTTTAGGATAGAGATTCTTAGTTCTCTGAGAAAGCGTTCGAAGCTTGTAAAATAGTACTCTTCATTTTTGCTATATCTTGAATAGCGCTCTTCTGCTGGAATGGCGATCTGTACGGCTTCGATTATTTTATCAAGGATATCCTCTTTAAGGCTGCGTGCGAGTAGATCTGCGCACTCTGAAGGGCAGCGAAAGCGAGGGTGGGTGGCTTTTTTATCTTGCTGTAGAAGCCCTGCACCGATCATCCTATCGATATAGATATCCAGATCTGCGGCCACATATCTTTTACCATTTTCTTTTTTGATGCCCAGATAGGTAAGACAGCTTGTAAGGTTGGAGCGGTTCGCCCAATCGTAGATAATTGAGAGCAAATGCAACAATCCGATCTCAAATGGGCTGGATCTTCGATATTCAATTAAAAAAAAGTCAGGATGAATGGTTGCGTTTGCAGTCATGATATCTTACTTCTATCTATTTGTATTTATATTAAATATATCCTCTCTGGTATTTTATGCTGCTTTGAACTTTAAATCAAGGTTATTAATGCATAGATAAAAAAAGCTTCCCCAAAATTGAGGAAGCCGGTCATTTTGATAAGAATATAAAAACTTAGGATCGATTAAAACAGGAGAGATGATCGCGATATAAAATAAAGACTAATAATAGGAAGCGACCGATTGAGAGGCATCGCCTTTTAGAAGTTTACGAATATGGGCACATTTAAACCCCAGTGCCATGTTCTCATTAACCTCTGTCAGAATAACAATGTCATACATCTCCTCCATAACGCCATCAACCCAGAACCAGTTGACCATATCGCCATGTTTTAACTGCACACGGCGCAGATCAACACTCGGGAGAAAATCAGCAAAAGCTTCGTGGATATCTTTCTCCACCTTACTCCAGTTCTCTGCACTAAGAAGAACCTGAGGGTTGGTGTGTATTGCTTCTGAGATCGCTTCTTCAAGATTTTGTGCGGCAAGATATGTGGGAGAGAAAAGGATTAAGGCGGCGAGGATCGCGCTGACTTTTGGTAAGTATTTCTGGATATTTTTAAATCTGTCTTTTAAAGAAGAGAACATTGTTAAATCACTCCTTGATCTACATGTTTCTAAAGTTTTGACGGATCATCTTTATGCATTGGTAAAAAGCAATTATTTGACCAAATTTTATTATTTGTTGAGAAAAAATCGTAGAACAAGAAAAAAAAGACCTGGCCTAAAGGGCCAGGTCTTTTTTTTGGATGAATAATCCAAAAAATGGTGACTTAAATCGTGTCACAAGCAACTTAAGAGTCGAAATCGTGTTTTCGACAGTGGTGCCGAATGCACTCCAGATCTTCATCAGGATTCCATCCCATAAGATTGCACAGCCAGTTAAATGAACTGGAGTCGGCCATCTCATCCTCTCCATAGAAAGCGGACTCTGCATCTTCGTTGAAAAACTCAAAACGGTTAAAATCATTTTCGATGCGTTGGCTGTTGAGGTTCATTTTATTTCTCCTGGATTTAGGCTGGATCTTTTATAAAAAACATTCAAGTGGTCCTGAATGATTTTATGTTTATTTAAGTTTACAGTTATAAAAGCAACAGCCATGCCATCAATGTTTGGTTTAAGGAGAAATATAGAAGAATGCGCGTTTTTTATTCTGTTCTTTGCAAAAAGAATCCAAAAGGTTTTGGATTTATCATTTTGTTTTTAAAATATTTTTATTGATTCTTGCAGGTGAAGAGGTCGTTATTATGTTTTGACGTTTTTTGTCACGCTTCAATCTTTGCAGCGGCTGAAAACGGACGGTTAAGACATTTTTTTGACAAACTGTCCGACAGTTTCAACATGATGGGTCTGCGGGAACATGTCTAAAGGTACGACTTTTTGACACACATAGTCGCCGTGACAAAGAATTGCCGCATCGCGGGCAAAGGTTGCCGGATCACAGGAGATATAGATAATGCGCGGGATGGTGGTTTTGATTAATTGTTTGACAACCCCCAGTGCGCCCGATCTGGGCGGGTCTAACACAACGACATCAATATTTTTTTGTGTAAGCCAGAAGTTCAAACGCTCTTTTTGTTGCAGATCCTCTTTATGGAACGATCGATGATCCAGCCTAAGCCTCTGTTGGTTCTCTTGAGCGCGTTTAATCGCGGGACCATAGCCCTCAATGCCAATCACATGACGAAATTTATTTAAGGAGAAAGAGAAGTTACCGATTCCGCAGAAAAGATCCAGCGCCAGATGGCCATCACCTGCCCATGCAGAGACTGTTTCAACAAGCCAGCGGTTCTGCTCAAAGTGGATCTGAGTAAAGTCTCCGGGGATAAAGTGGAGGCGTTGTTGTGGTGTGGGATAATAGCAGAGGGGATTGCCTGCGATGAGATTTTTTAATGTTTTTTTGCGCCCACTCTGCTGCCAGAGGGCGATTTTCTGTTCTGGGGTGCTCTGCTCTTTTGCAAACTGTTTAAGATGGATTCGATCATCTTTTGTGAAGGGCTTTAAAATATGAAAAACCGCCGCCATTCCATGTTCTGCATCAATGAGATCCACCTGGGGTAGACGCTGGCGGTTGGAGAGTTTTTCAAGGAGATGGCGCAGAGGCTTAAGAAGGGATTGCAGTGCTTCTGTGAGTATGGGGCACTCTTGCAGGTTGATCACGCGATGGCTGTTACGAGCAAAGAATCCCAGAAGCACTTCACCTTGAACAAAACGGACCTTTAAACTGGCGCGATGACGATAGGCCCAGAGGATATCGGCCTCTTTAAAAGGATAAGCCGCCTTTAAACAGGCCCCTTTGCCTGTACGCTGCAATGCATCCTGCCAGAGTGCATATTTTGCATCACGTTGCCCTTTAAGGGAGAGGTGTTGAAATTGACACCCCCCACAAAGACCAAAATGGCGGCATCGCGGCAAGATCCGTGTTTCGGCCTCTTTTTCGATGGCGACAATTTCAGCGGTAAGATATCCCTTACGCTGCTTTACAGGGCGCACTAAAAGGTGGTCTCCAGGAGCGCTCAAGGGGACAAAAACCTTTTCTCCCCCTCTGGAGCCCATACCGACGCCTCCTGGAATAATACGCTCAATTTCCAGGGTAAAGGGCTCTGTGGCACTTGAAGGGCTCACGGTAAGGATCTACGCGCTTTATTATCAGTTACACAGGGCATAGCCATAAACCACATGGTGTTGAACCATGGCGGGGATATCGCTATGGGTCAATTTTTGTTGCAGACTCTGCTCTAGTGCCTCAACCTTCTCTTCAGAGATGTTTCTTAGAATCATCTCGCAGAAAAGATAATCTTCGGCGCCTTCATGCACTAAAGACATGCGGATCTCTTTAGGAAAGATATCCTGCGCTAAGAGTTCCTGGGAGGCGATGTTCTGCATCTTCTCCGCATGTGCATCGGAGATATCGTAGGTCTCAAAGAAGGTTTTCAATCGGGCGATGTTCTGAGACAGAGCATGAGCTTCTCCCGATTTTTTCTTCCGCCACTGTTCTGCCCAGTGCCACGCTTCGCGCATGCGTCCGGCGCGGTAGCAGGCTTGAACCAGAGAGTTGATCAAAACAATATAGCAGGAGAAACGCTGACAGATCTCTTCGCTAACCTTGACCGACTGGCTATAGAGCCCTAAAAAGAGCAGAGTATTGGCATAGATATAGCGGATCTCCCAGGAGTTGGGCGCATGCAGTATGGCATTCTTGAAAAAATGGTGCATATTTTCTGCGTCATGCTCAATTCCTGCAATAATCCCTAAAATGGTAAAGGCCATATCGGGGTCTTTATGCCGCATTCTCTCCGCGGAAAGTTTAAAGCTATGTAACTCGAACGGATTGATGGTCTCATCTTCGAGAATTTTCACCAGTCGGCGAATAATCCGGTTGAGGTCATCTTTAACCGTTTTTGTTTTAGGCTGAACGATCATCATGGTTGGCACCTCTCATCCATAAAAGGTGTCCTGAAAAATGATTTATATGGTTCTAAATCAAAGACACGATCTTATTTATCCTTATCGGTTAGGGATAAGAGAAGCTTAATAAAATCTTGCCTTTTATCTGATGATCGAAGATGTTTTTTATAACTAATGGTCTAATGCGTGGCCATTTTAAGGGATTTCTCACGGGGTTGACGCGCTTCTTTGGTGAGTTGCTCCACTTCGAAGCCGGCATCTTTAATCATGTTGAGGGTGCGCGAAGTGGTTTTGCCAGCGGTATTGAGATAGCCCTCACTGAAGAGGGAGTTGGCAGGATAGAGCGCCAGAGGCTCTAAGCTCCTCAGATGGATCTCCCGGCCTCCGGCGGCACGAATCTCTGCATCAGGGTTGATAAAGCGGAAGAGCGCCAGAGTACGAAGACAAAACTCCGGTGTGAGTTGATTATCAATTTTAAGTGTTGTTCCTGGAATGGACATATAGAAGTTGACAGGAATAGAGCGCGCATCAAGGCGACGCAGTTCTTTAGCTACGGATACAATATCTTCGCTTGATTCACC
>JBQGBW010000196.1:0-5249 GCA_052043475.1 Magnetococcales bacterium HHB-1 | reverse complement strand
GGATCTTGAACCGATTGAAAAACGGATGGAGGCACTCAAGAAAGCGCGTGCCAATATTGAGGAGAAACGTGCCGGGTTAAAATTAACCGCACGAGAGCGCGGTCTCTGGGTGAGCCCAAAAGCAGAGCAAGTTATCGGCAGTTGGTTACCCCGTGGTGGTGAGGTGGGGGAGATCATCAATCCGGAGACATTCCGTTTCTCAGCCGTGGTCTCTCAGGATGAGTCAGCCAACCTTTTTATCAACCGGATCTTAAAGGCTGAGGTGAGAATACCAGGCCAGTCTGGTATCAATCTTGATGTAACCGATTATCATATTATTCCTTTCCAGCATGAACGTCTGCCTTCAGCCGCACTGGGTTGGCTTGGTGGCGGGGATGTGGCGGTTTCACTCTCCGATGAATCGGGCCTCAAAACCTCAGAGCCCTTCTTTCAGATCTATGCAGAGATTAAAGAGAATCAGACGATTATGCTTCTGCATGGCCTATCAGGCCGTTTGCGCTTTACGATGAATCCTGAACCGCTGCTCTATCAATGGGGAAGAAGTGTGCGCCGAATGCTCCAGAAACGCTATCAACTCTAGGTGGCAAACCATGTTGCCTTCTGAAAATTATCACATCACCCATGTTGCCAAAGCACCACCACTATACAAGGGATTGGATGCTCTGCTCTATCGTGCTGTAGGAGCTTATCACCGTCGATTTGATTTTGGTCGCACACTGCAAACAGAGTCTGAGTTGATCCATAAAGATGCGGAGCGCTTAAAATCTTGCAGTGATCTGGAACTGAGAGAAAAGCTTCGACAATCAAAGACGCTTTTTCGTAAAGAGAGAGCGCCATCATGGTCTGATATCAAAGTGGCAATGACGCTGCTTGTGGAGCAGTCAGAGCGTACGCTAAACTTGCGTCCCTTCCCGGTACAGATTATGGGTGCTCTGGTGATCTTCCGTGGCGCCTTAGCGGAAATGGCGACAGGGGAGGGGAAGACCCTTTCTGCGACCTTAGCAGCGATTTTAAATGGCTGGATCGGTCACCCCTGTCATGTGATCACGGTGAATGATTATCTTGCCTCCCGTGATCATGAGGAGATGGGGCCGCTCTACCATGCCTGTAATCTCTCCGTGGGTTATGTGATCAGCACCATGTCACCTGAAGCAAGGCGGGACAATTACGCAAAAGATATCGTCTACACAACCAGTAAAGAGATCACCGCTGACTTTCTCCGTGATCGTCTCTATCTCGGCAAAATGCACGATCCATCCCGTCGTCTCCTGAAGAGCGTTTTAGCTCAACAGAAACAGGCGATTCATGATGGACTTTTGATGCGGGGAATTCATACCGCTATTGTCGATGAAGCGGACTCTGTTTTGATCGATGAAGCGGTGACACCTTTGATCATTTCAAAGCGTCGGGAGAATGCCTCACTCATTGAAGCGTGTCGTGTGGCTAAAGATATTGCGGATCACTTAATCTGTGATTCGGATTATAAAATTAATCAAAAATATCGTGAGCTGAATCTGACACCAGAGGGCCATAAAAAGATTGATCAGTTGGCAGAAAAATTTACCGGCATATGGCGCGGCGCGGTACGGCGGGTGGAGCTGATTGAACAAGCATTGATGGCGAGGGAATTTTATCTCTTAAATAAGCAATATATCATTCAGGATAATCGCGTTGTTATTGTCGATGAATTTACAGGCCGCCTCATGCCGAACCGAACCTGGCGCCAGGGATTGCATCAGGCGGTTGAGGCAAAAGAGGGACTCAAAATCACCTCACCCAGTGAAACCCTCTCCCGCTTAAGTTTTCAAAAATTCTTTCGTCTCTTTCATAAATTGAGCGGTATGACAGGAACGGCAAAGGAGGCCAGGTGGGAGCTGTGGCATATCTATGGTTTAAATGTGCAGTTGATTCCTACCAATCGTCCATCTCAACGTCAGGAGATGGCGGAGATGATCTATACCACATCAGAACAAAAATGGGATGCGGTTATCGAAGCGATTGTTGAATGTCACGCCTCAGATCGTCCCTGTCTGATTGGTACAAGAAGTGTCAATGATAGTGAGGCTCTGGCATCCCGTTTAATGATGCGTGGATTGCAGTTTCGTCTTCTCAATGCGACTCAACATGAGGAGGAGGCAGAGATCGTTTCTCAAGCCGGTTTAAAAGGAAAAATTACTATTGCGACAAATATGGCGGGAAGGGGAACAGATATCAAACTGGGAAGTGGTGTTGCAGAACTCGGTGGCCTGCATGTGATTGCCGCAGAACGTAATGAATCGCTTAGGATTGATCGACAACTTTTTGGCCGCTGCGCCAGACAAGGTGATCCTGGATCGGTACAGGCATTTATGTCTTTAGATGATGAGATGGTAAGACGGTTTATTCCAGAAAAGATGCGCAAGAATATGGTTGCGTATTTGAATAGTAAAAAACCGGGTGCAAACAACTTCGCTTGTAAGATAGTTGCCTACACACAGAGTTTGACACAGAAACAGGCTTTTAAACAGAGAAGAGAAGTTCTGAAAGTGGATGACTTTATGGAAGATGCACTTTCGTTTGCAGGAACATCTCTGAATATATAGTTTAATCCAACTTTGTAAACAGATGGGTTCTGTTTTTGTTGTTTTTAAAATGATCTACAGGATGTATAAATTGCACCTCAAAATGTACGAAAATGTGTATAAGGCATCTATTTATATTATAAAAGCATAAAACTATCATATTAGTTCTTGACTAATTGACAAAAATCTTATATATTACAGCCCGTGTTTATCTTCTTGCCCGAATTTTGATCGGGTAAGTTGTCGGTTTGTTTATGTTTTTTACTATATTAGATGTAAACAATATAAGCAGATTCTAAATAAGCCCATAGAATAAACTTCTAAGCAGATTACTTGTTTTAGGTATTGTATGTCCCACTCAGGCAAAAATAGATTCCAGTTGGAGAGTCTAGAGCCACGGGTTCTTCTTTCAGGAGATCCTGTGGGGATGGCTGTCCAAGAGGATCTTGCAGACAACCTGAATCCTTTTCAGGATGAAGGTCTGCTGACGCCTGCGTTGGAGGAGAATCTGTTAGAAGAGATCAATGATCTAGATGGTGATAAAGATGTTCTTACAGAGAACTCGAATGGGTTGTTTGATGAACTCTCTTTAGACCTCCTGGCCGAGGATGACCAGGAAGATCAACAGCAAGAAATCAGTAGTAAGGAAGCGCTCAAAGAGCAGTCTTTCGATGATGATTTGTCTTCTGTTCTCCCTTCTGAGATTGTTGATAATGATCTATTTGCCGAGCAAGATGATGTTGAATCATCGGAACCGGTGGAAGCGTCCTATGCGTTCGATCCTGAGGAGCAAGTCGCGCTCTTTGAAGGGGTCGAAGATATGGTGGTCTTCATCAATCTGTTTGAATCATTTGAGACCACAATTGAGCTAGCTGGCCAGAATGGATTGAGTCTGGCAGGTTTAAGAGAGATTATTCGCTCTTTGGATGAGCGCCTGAAGTCATCGACGTATGACTATTATAACGATGCCACCGATCCTCCCGAAACTTATACATCCGATGATTTTATTGCTTCTGTACGCTCAACAGACAGCATCGGATCAGAACAAGATGACTTAACAATTTCATATAGTTACGACTCATCCTCTCACATCGTACAGTTTGATCTAGAACTGCAAGCCATGCGGAATGGGGCTTTGCGCCTTGACTCTGCGCCCTCCTCTTTGCCTGATTCTAAGGCAACCTCAACGCAAGTTGCATTAAATATTCGCTTCGGTTTGGATCTGGATCAGCGCGACGCCTTCTTTATTATTGTGCGTCAGTTCTCAGCCGACATCAGTGATGAATCTTCTTCACTCTCTTTTAAAGCATCTCCCCTCTCCTCTGATAGTGATACCCCTCTCACACGCTCACAGATTCGTGAGATCGATAACGGCACCCTCTCTGACTACTTCAGTCTTAACATCTCTGTACAATCAAAAGATAACTCAATAATAGATACTGTAGTTAATGATGAGATTCACCTCGAAGAAAATGCACTTTTCTCTCTAGGCGACACACTCACCATTGCATCCGATGGCATCCTGACCGGTACCGGATCAATCGATAGCCATGTGATCAATAATGGTATCGTAAGCCCGGGTAACTCTCCTGGTATTCAAACTTATGCAGCGGGCTACACACAGAGTGGTGAACTCATTATTGAGATCGGTGGTCTGACCGCGGGTCCTGGAAATCCTAACATTGATGATGGCTATGACCAGGTTCAGGTAACCGGCACCGCAACCTTGAACGGACAGCTGACCGTTACAGAGATCAACAGTTTCTCTCCTGAAGTGGGTCAGACTTTTGAGATCATGACCTTCGATTCGATCTCTGGAGACTTCTCGGATTTCTCCGGACTCTGGATCGGTGACGGTCTCTATTATGATCCAATCATCAATGCTTCAAACTATACACTCGAAGTGAAAGAACTTCCCTGGGGTGATCTTGATTTTTCATTCGCTAGTCAGGCGATGGCGGATCAATTTATTTCACTCTGGGTTGGCAAACTTTCTGGAAGCATCAGTGTGACGGTGGATGTGGCGGTACAAAATTTTGTCACGCTCTCAGGATCGCTTGGTGTTGAAAAAGATAGTACCGATCTTAAGGTCGCCGCCCAAGGAGTGACCGCACTTTTAGGCAACACAAATTTTAACGCCGGTGTTCAAAATGCAAACCTTGCACTGACACTCACCAGCGGTGGATTGAAAACAATTTTTGCCAGCGGAGATTTTCAAATTTCCGGCGGTGACTTTGCCAACGCTTCGGGTACGGCAACCGTAAAATATAATGACACCGGCTCCACCTTTTCTGCACAAGATCTCACCGTCGGTTCGGTCACTGTTTCAGTCGAAGAGATGACCGACGGATTGAAGGCAATTTCCGGTTCCTCTTTAAGTGTAGACATCAATGATTTTGTCTCACTAAGTGGTGGTCTGGCGTTTGAAAAATCCGGCACCGATATTAAAGCCGTTGCTGAAAATTTGAGTGCCTCTTTAGGTAACACCAACTTCTCTGCCGGGATCACTTCAGCTGACCTTGCCTTGGTGCTTTCTGATGGTGGAAAAACGGTTCTCTATGCCAGCGGAACTTTTGCTCTTACTGGTGGAGATTTTGCCAACGCCTCAGGTACGGCAACGATTAAATGGAACAACACCGGCAGCACTTTTTCAGCGCAAGATGTAACGATTGATTCGGTCACTGTTTC
>JBQGBW010000195.1:0-5314 GCA_052043475.1 Magnetococcales bacterium HHB-1 | reverse complement strand
TGAATGGCTTGAAAAACGATCTGCGTTTCACCTGCACGATCCATGAGTGTCTGGATTACTTATTACAGCTTCGGTTTCAGATAACCCTTTTTTCTGTAATGCGGTAATCAGAGATGTTAACGGAGAGGTCTGGCTCTGGGGTTCACTGTTCAGAGATGAAGATACCGGTTTTTTTTTGTCTGACATGGAAGAACCTCTTTAAAAACAACAGAAATACCAGAGTCTGTTTAAAAACGCTGACTTATGGTTTCTGAATAAGGCGAAGCTGGCAGAGAAAGCTTTTTGTATCCGTGGTTTATTGCTTTCTTGCGGTGCTTTAAGTTTAATGTTGCTGTGCTCGTGAAGACGCGATTTTAAGATAACCCTACAACGCAATTTAATGTTATACATTCCGTCTAAATTATTCAATCCCTATTTTGTTATCCAAATAAAAAAACCGATAACTGGTAGATTGTGTTGTTTTTTTCTATAATGGATAGACCGTCTTTCTTTGTCGCGCTTCACCTTAAATGTTAAACGCTATTTTTCAGACAGAGCAAGCGCGGCTTGACTTAAAAATGGTGTCAACAGATACGCCCACAGATTTCTCTTACCGATGCTCAAATGAACCTGTAATACCATGCCGGGGTAGAGTTTATAGATATGGTTATCCTGTTGAAAATACTCTTTTTCTGGTATGATATGCAGCATATAGGAGGGGATATTCTGCTCATCAAGAATGGTATCTGGACTGATGGTTTCAACACGCCCGGAGAGATCACCATAACGTGGCGCATCGGCGGTCATTAATTTCATGACCACAGACTGCCCTTGTGTGATGTAGCCAATATCCTGGATGGGGAGTTTGGCTTCAATAACTAAATGATCTTCTCCAGGAACAATTTCAGCCAGTAACCCTCCTGGTTTTATCACGCCCCCCAGGGTGACTACGTGGAGTTTTTTGATAATTCCCGTGACTGGTGAGCGTATCATTGTCCGTTGTAAACGATCATTGGATTTTTGTAACTGTTTTTCAACGCTACGCTGCTGCAATTCAATCTCTTCTAATGCTTTGCTCGCTTCCGTCTGCCAGCGACTCTGCACTTCTTTCATCTTCCACTGCGCGACACGCACACTCTCCTCGGCCCGTTGCAGCCCTTTTTTATCAACATGTAGACGGTTTTTTATATCTGCCTGCTCTTTGAGCAGATTGAGATGTTGAAAACGGTCTGTCTGTTTGGTGGAGAAACGTTGATGACTGATTCGAATCTGCTCTTCTAAGTGGGGCAGTGTTTGATGATAAAGTTGAATACGTGCCTGGATCTCCTCCATCTCATATTGACGCAAGCGCACTTCGGCTTGGCGTTTCTTTATCACCTGCTGATGATGTTTTATGCGACTGTGAAACTGGCGCTTTGTCTGGGCCACAAGTTGTGGTACACGTTGCTGCACGGCTTGTGGAAAATCAACCGTGGTCTGTTGCATCATCTCTGCTTCAAAACGCGCTTTACGTACAGTTAAAGCATCATGTTGAATCTTCAGTTCTTCTACATCCGATTCAATCTGTGTTTTTTCCAGTTCAAATAGCGGTTGTCCCGCTTTTACGGACATGCCTGCACGCACATAAATCTGGCGAACAATCCCTCCCTCCAGATGTCCAACCCGCTTTAGATGGCCTGCCGGCACCACCTCTCCGGTGGAGAGGCTGAAAATATCGAGTTTAAAATGAAATCCCCACCATATAAATGATAATATGGCACATAACAGAGTTAGGAAGAGCAGATGATGGATTGATATTGCGCGCTTTTGTGAATGGCTCTTCTTACGCAGACGAGAAGCCAATGCGATTAATGCACGCTCTGAGGTCTCATGCCTGTGTTTAAGATGCCACATGGGATACCTTGGGTTTTGGTTTGATATTAAGATCGAGAAGTTGATGTTTTCTATTCAGTGGAAGTGAATGATCGGCAAAAATAATCAATGTGCGCTGATGATGCACAAGATAGCTGATAACATGGATAAATGCCTCTCTTCCTGCTTTATCAAGGCCCGCCATCGGCTCATCCAGAATAACAACAGACCCTTCAGTCACTAAAGCCCTGGCTAGAGCGAGCCGTTTTCGTATCCCTAGAGGTAGATGAACACCGCCCTGCCATACAGGTTGTTCCAGTCCCAGACGTTGCTCGCCAATAAATTGATTCAGATTGGCCATACGCAGCACCATGGCTAATTTTTCTTTGGGGATTTCTGGATTAAGCAGGGTAATATTCTGGTGCAAAGAACCTTCCAGAAAGGTTGGCTCCTGGGGAACCAGAACCAGATTACGCCGCCAGGATGTGATATGGGCTTGCTGTAGATCCATACCATCCACAAGAATCTGGCCCCGTGTTGGTATTAAAAGACCGCTCAACAGACGAACCAGTGTACTCTTCCCAGAACCATTGGCACCATGAACCATAAGCACTTCCCCCGTTTTTAAGGTGAGCGATAGCGATTCAAACAGCGGTGTGTTCTGATCAGGATAAGCAAACGCCAGATCGCGCATTTCAACCGCCCCTTTTACAGAGGAGAAGTCGCTGCCATGATGTAACTCCAGTGGTAGTGTATAGATGGGTTCTAACTGTTTCATGGCCTGCTTGGCGCGCGTGAACAGGGGCTTAAGTTGAATAAAGCGGCTGATTAAAGCCAGTGCACGGCCTGCCAGAATATTTGCACCAATCATCAATCCTACATCCATATGACCTTCTACAGCCAGTTTGGCGCCCACACCAATGGTGATGATGCTTAAGAGAACGGTTGCGCTATAGGTTAAGGTTTGGGATACCCCTTGTCTGTGTGACCGTTCTCTCTGGTGCTGATCTGCACGGTTTGTTACCTGTTGCCAGCGTTGGAAAACAGATTCTAAGCCCACAAAAAGACGTACAGTATCTGTATGATGTACCAGGCCATCATTGGCAATCTGTTTTAGGCGTAGTGCATCAGAGTGCGCGTTGCTGTTTCGGTTAAGAAAAAAACGCTGATAGATGATGCTCACCAGAACAAAAAGTACAATATAGATCGATATGACACCAGACAACAGAGGACTAATAAGAAACAGGGCGAACAGAAAAAGAAAAGCAAAAGGAAGATCTAAAAGTGGAATCAGTGTTGTGCCATGATAGGCCTGTTTTATTGTATCTATATGGTGGAGCCACCCCCGTCTTGTCCCAGGGGATAGACGATTTAATGTGGTTTCATGGGCCATCAACAGTATGAGTGCAATACGATCTGTGAAGAGGTGGTCGGCGTGCGTATCCAGTCGGTGGACCAGGTGTAGCCGCAAAATACGTAAAACAAACTCTACTGCCAATGCCATGAGAACGCCTACGGTTAATGTGATCAATGTGCTATCGATACCATAAGAGACATAACGGTTCAGCACCTGGATCACATAGATTGAGGAACCAAGACCAAGAATGTTAATCCATAGAGAGATAAACAGCAACTCAAACGTCAGAAGCGGTTGTCTCCATAAGCGGTAGAAGATGTTTTTCATAATTTTACCGTGTCGCGTAGGCAATACCGGTCATACCTGGCAGAAGTTCTGTATGCCCCCCTTTGATTTTTGCGATCATTTTTACTGTATGCTGTTTATTATCCACCTCCGCACTCTGATGCGTTAAAATCGCGGTATACGCTTTTTTGGTCTCATTGATACGGACGGTGATTTTATCGCCTATTTTTATTTTGCTTATCTGATCCGGTGGTGCGAGCAGATTGACTTCTAAGTGACGATGGTCAACAATTTTTATCAACGCTTGGCCTGCACGCACATATTGATGGGGGAGCACGTTTAGTTTTGCAACCCGCCCACTGAATGGTGCATAAATTGAGCACATAGACAATGTATGTTTACGAATTTTGACATCTGCTTGTGCCTGTTTCATCTCACCACGGGCGAGATCCACTTCATATTGACTGATTGAGCGCAATTTGGCGAGACGAACCGAGTTGCGGTGCTTCGCTTGGGCGGTCTCCATAATGGCGACCGCTTTCTGATATTGCGCTTTGATGATGTGGCATTTAAGACGCAGCAAAAGATCGCCTTTTTTAAAGTGATCCCCCTCTCTTACCGTCACTTTAGCAATTTTTGCAGCCAATTCGGCGGAGAGTTGTGCCTGATGACGTGAAACCAGTTGCACATGAACGCCTTTGCTGTGATCTGGCCAGACCTTTGTTGTGGCGGCCCAAGCCAGATTGAATAAACCATCCACACCCATCAAGGTTATGGATAGACAAAGATAGATTAAAGGTTTTGCTGTTTTAATCATAAGACATAGCCATTTTTGATATGATTAACAAAGAAATGTGCAGGTGCCGAGAAAAGATAGCCGGGGATCTGTTTTTTCTCCTGTAGGCGCACTCTCCACTGCACAGCCTCCTCTTGTGTGCGGAAAACGCCCATATGAATTGTCCACAACGAGACACCATCGCGTTTTTTCATCATGATGAAGGGAGGAAATTTATCCTTCAATAACAGTTTGAATTTTTCCTTACTGTATTGTGTATTCTTATGGGCAAAGATCAATACAGAGTAGAGTGTTTTATCCTCAGCAAACTGTTTTTTCTTCAAAGCCTGTTTAAGCGCCGTGTGACTCATGTAGCCCACGGTTTTGACTATGGGGGTATTTTTTGCTGCAATGGGTTGTACAGGATCTTTTATCTCTTGTGCTTTTATTGTCTGTGCTGTTGTCATCTGTTTTGATGGGATCGGCTTCTCTGTGACCGCTTCTGATACGGCGGACTTTTCTACAACCGATTTTTCTGTAACGGGCTCTTCTGTAACCGATTCTGATGTGATTGGCGATTCTGGTGTCACCGTGGCTTGAGCGATGGTTTTTATCTCATCTTCGGGCTTTTTCTTTGATATCGGATGATGTTTGACCATAACTGTATCAGGTGGTTTTATGCCTCTAAAGAGTGCGGTCTCCCATGTTGTGATATTGCGTACCAACTGTTCAGAAAGTTCTGCGGTTGTCAGTTTATGCAAGGTATCACCTGAAATAAGCTCCTTTCCCACAGAAACATGTAGCTTACCAATGGTATTCTGAAGCTGGGCATAGGTTTGATCGCGTTCTAAGTGTTGTGTAATCACCTGAGCGGTGGCCTGGATATAGTCCAGATCACTTTTCATGTTATTGTCCAGTTGATTTTTTACATGATTTTGAAAAGATCTTGCAATAGACAGGAGTGCTTCATCACGCTTCAGGCGTTGTTGCAGTGCTCGAAAATCGCGCATACCAATATGCACCTGGCTGAGTATTGCCACGCTTAAAACCAGTCGACTAGGTATCCA
>JBQGBW010000194.1:0-5324 GCA_052043475.1 Magnetococcales bacterium HHB-1 | reverse complement strand
TAGAGTGCCTTATGTGTGCCGGTACTTAAACCAAAATACATACCATGCGTTGAAGCGTTATAGTCAATTTTTGCAACCACTTCGGCGGCATTAATATATCCAGACCGTTGTGCGCCCCATGATTTAAAATATTGCAGGTAGCTTCCGCCCTCACTGCTGCCATCCACTAGGTGTAACGTACCCTGATTGATTGAGGCTTTAGCATTTCCTTGACTTGCGCGCCATCCATAAGCTTGAGGTAGGGCATTGCCATTATAGTGGAATATGGGGACACTGTTGCTGTAGACAGGAAGAGAAAAGTTCTGTGAGGTTGTTGTGGCGTTGGTCTCTTCCAGGGTGAGTGTTAACCCTTTTAAAGTGGGCTCAACGGTTAGATCCAGGGCGGCGGTCTGTTCTGCGTTGCTCTGGTTCTGTTCTTGACTGATGGCATGTACCAAAAGGGGAAGGTCGCCAGAAAAGCCTTCGGGGAGTGTTAAGGAAAGGTCATCGATCTGCTCAGACGTGAGTTTCCAGCGGCCATCGTTGAGCCGTTCTCCTGCTGAAAGTGTGGCGCCTTGGGGTAACCCCTCGATCTCTAGGTGTAGTGTCTCGGAACCATCAATATCTACTAAGGATGATTGAATATCCAGTGCAACGGTTGCGCCCTCTTGAACTGGCGTCGATATTGGTTTTACTGTAAGCGTTGGTGTATCCGCAACCCCTGTAATGGCGACCTGTAGTGTTGCGGTGGTGCTGATTGCATCACCATCCTGCTCGGTTGCGGTGGCGGTGACCTGTAGTTGGATATCTTTATCTGAATTTTCAGGCGGGGTGAGGGTTAACCCGTGAAGGTGCTCTTTGGTCAGCAGCCAGTGTCCATCATCCAACCGTTCTCCAGCGGATAGAAGCGCTGCTGTAGGCACTCCAGAGATAATGATTGAGAGGGTTTCAGAACCATCTTTATCCATCAGAGCGGATTGCAGATCTAAAGCGATCTGTTGATCTTCCCGCGTTGTGGTATCTTTTAATGCAAGTGTTGGTGCATCCGCTTCACCTTGGATATCCACAACACAAGAAGCAGAATGGCTTAGGGTATCACCATTATTCTCAGTAAATATTGCCTCTACCGTGAGATTGATCGCATCATTTGAATTGGTGGCAGGAGTCAGTTGCAACCCTTCAAGTTGAGCTTTAGAGAGTGCCCATACCCCACTTGGAAGAACCGTTCCAGCGGATAACGAGGCTTCTTTGGGGAGGCCATGGATATGGATGATAATGTTCTCTTCGTCCGCACCGTTTAAAGTTAAATCAATATTCAGATCAACGGTTTGATCTTCTCTGCCCTGGTGTTTGGAACCTGCTACTGTAAGAGAGATATCACTCTCAATATCTTGAAGCGCTAAGGTTTTGCCATAAAAATTAATTTTCTCAATATTTTGGATGCTATCGGTGCCATCTCGGTAAGTGGAGCGATGTTTAACGGTTAAGCCGCCATCATCATTAAAAAATGCGCGATAATCCTGCCTTCGTCCCTGTAGGTGGAGTGTATCTTCTCCTGTGCCGCCATCAATGAGGTCACTGCCACGTCCACCTTTAAGTTGATCGTCTCCCTCACCGCCATAGAGTTGGTCATCGCCTTGGCCGCCATACAACCTGTCATCACCCTGTCCACCTTCTAGTTGGTCATCGCCGTAGCCTCCTGAGAGTTTATCCTCTCCTTGGCCACCCATCAGAAGATCATTATCCCTTCCTCCTGAGAGTCGGTCATCGCCATCACCACCAATTAGAATATCCTCTCCACGACTGCCATAGAGCTTATCTTCTCCATCGCCACCAATCAGAAGATCATCACCAGAGCCACCATAAAGTGTATCAGAATCAGCACCACCAGAGAGTAGGTCATCACCAGATCCTCCATAAAGACGATCTCTTCCCATCCCCCCTTCGAGAAGGTCGTTACCAGATCCCCCATAGAGTTTATCGTTCCCCTTACCACCATCTAGCTGATCATCGCCTCTACCGCCATAAAGCCGGTCGTTACCATCACCACCATAGAGCGTATCACTGCCCGTGCCCCCATGCAGTTTATCGTTACCTTTACCGCCATCTAAGAGATCATCACCGCGACCGCCAGAGAGATAATCTCGCCCCTCTCCACCATTAAGGATATCGTTGCCCCGGCCCCCAGAGAGCTTATCGTTGCCATCTCCCCCTTCAAGGTGGTCATCTCCTTTTCCACCAAACAGTTTATCGTGGCCATTGCCGCCGTAAAGTTTATCGGCGCCGTCTCTGCCGAACAGTCGATCGTTACCTCGACCACCATCAATGGTATCACTCTGATTTGAACCACGAAGAAGTTCGTTTTGATGTGATCCCTTTATAAATTTCTCTGTAGGACCATTTTCTGTACTGTCTGTAACGGTTTGAGTCGGTTTTTCATCCAGTAATGCCTGCAGTGCGTTTGAGAGTGGCCATTTTTTCCAATCAACTTGATCGATTCCAGAGGCTGCAAGAATGGAAGAGAAAAAAGAAGAGCGGTTCTGAGCGTCGCGCATTGTTTATCCTTATAAAGAATAATCACGATGAACATTTTTAAGACAATGGATCTCTTCGTTGGCTGAAAAGAAGCATGTTTTTCGCCACAAATGTCTTGAATTATGTTCTAAAAAAGGGGCGATCGAGGTGAAGCATCTATTAAGAGATATAAATTTATGCTAAAATTTTAGTTAACTTCCTATCATGACATAACCAGAAGCTTTTTGCAAAAGATATTTATTTGAATTTCGTCTATAAAAAAAGAGAGTGCCTGGGCACTCTCTTTTTTGAAAAATAATACAAAAAATATCTTTAAAACCACAGACTATTCTGTTGCGAATGGTGTTGCTTTCAGTCTATTTTCTGTTTCAATCACACTGCTCCATTCAGCAAAGCAGCGCATGAGCATACGGATCTCTTCCTGGGTCAGGATGCCGTTCATAAAAAATTCCTTCAATAGATCATGGGTATCGATAGAGTCTGTGTGAAATCACGGGTTCTATCTTTATTTTAAAAGTAAAATCAAAGCTGATTTCTTTGGGTTGAAAAAAGATTTGTCTTTATATAAGCAAAAGAGGTGCCGTTTTTGATTGAGCCGCTTTAATCGTTAATATCATTCTCGTGGTGATTTTAAAAATCGTTGTAAAAGAAGGACTCTTTCACCATCTTAAAGACATATTTTTGACAGGAATTTTTTAAGGAGAGGGTTGTTTTCTCCTTTTGAGCAGCAGAGCATCAAGGAAATATTTCCCCGCCCAGTTAGGAAAACCTGCTGTCATATAACTGCCGAATAGAGGGTAGGAGCCTGCAATGGCGCCACGGATGCCTGGGGTTTCATGTTCAGGGTGTTGGAGTGCTTTTAAATAATTGACCAGAGCATCGGCTTTTTTAAGATAAATTTGATCGTTAAAAATTTCATGAAGTCGATAAAATATGATGGCCATTTGCGCTGAACCGGTGAGGCAGACAATCTGTAGTGCCGGAGACCAGGTGTGATCTAAGCGTCCGGCAAGAAAACCGTTTTCTTCAATTTGGGGGATTATTGCATCGGCTGCTTTTTTTGCCGCCAGAATAAAATCGTCTCTTTTAGCGAGTATGCCTGTTTCAAGTACGCCTTGCAGAACATAACCGATGGTGTGGGTGAGGGGGGCTTCGGGGCGATCAAGGCAGTTATGGTTGAACCAGCCATTCTTTTGTTGCTCCCCTAAAGAGGCGGTAATGGCTTTAACGGCGGCTTTTGCATAGCGCTTTTCTCCGGAGAGATCTGCAAAACGGTGCATCGCCCAGGCGCAGAGTGCATTGTAGGTTTTAATGCTATGACGACTGACACAGGGGCCGTGGGTGGTAAAGTGGCCTCTTTCATTTTGATCGTTGACTAAAAACTGTGCGGCTTTATTTGCAGCTTGATAGAGTTTTTCATCTGGATATTTGTAAAGCAGGGCGGTGAGTCCCTGAAGCACCATGCCGGTATTAAATACCGCCTCTTGTTGTTGATCGGCTGGAACCAAAGGTCCACTCTGTACCGCACCAGAGGGCATCTGAATTTCTGCTTCCCAATGGGCCATTCTCTGTGCACGTTCCAGTGCATCTGGATCATGAAAGATCTGGTTGTAGTGAACCAGGGAGTCGATGATATAGCCGGTGGTCTCAGGATAGGAGGCGCGCCACCCCTGATAGGGAGAATTTTGATCGCAGGGAAAATAGCCTAAAGAGACGCCATCATCCGGCGTGGCATCCTGAGCGCGTTTAAGCCATTGAGCCACTGCTTTAGTGTGTCTGTCATCTTCACCGATTACCGGTGTCACCCGACCAAAAAAGTATTGCACATAGTTTTCGATCACATGGCGGCCAAAGGGGCGATTGGGTTGATTAAAAAGTTTTTTGATGCGTTGGATATGGTGTTGAATAGCCCAGGAGTGCTCTTTTAAGCGGCGGCGACGAATCTCTTGAAGGATAATTTTTTTATGTTGCGACCAGTGCACGTTTTTTTCCTTCTTTCAGATTTAAGTTTGATCGGTTAAATCGGTATTTAAGCGTTCAAGCAGACGCTGGTGATGTTTTTCCCAGGTGTGGTGTTGCAGCACCTCTTCTCTGGCGGCCTCTCCTAAGGCTTTACAAAAAAGAGGGGTATCGATAATGATCTGGAGTGCATGCGCTAAGGCTTCCATATCAAAAGGCGGGGTGAGCCAGCCATTTTTTTCGTGGGTGATATGATCTCTTATTGAGGGGAGGTCTGAGGCGATAATGGCACGTCCCATGGCCATATATTCGAACAGTTCCTCTATAGAAGCAAGAGAAATATCATCGGCGCTGGTTTCTGTGGGGAGAACAAACAGGTCACAGGCGGCAAGATAGGTGGGGGTCTGTTCGTAGGGGATTTCATCAATGAAGGTGATGTGCTGGGTTGCACCAGCGAGATAGGCGGTGCGGCGCACTTTGGCTTTCTCACGGCCATCACCGATAATCCAGAGTTTGACGCGATCCCGATAGTCAGGATGGCTGCGCAACAGATGACCTAATGCCTGAACCACTCTATGGATACCTGATTTTGGGGTGAAGTGGCTGCGTGTACCGATGATTATTCTATTGGGAGGCTCTCCTAGCGCGCGGCGCATGGTCTGGTTGGAGATTTCCGGGCGAAAACGGTAGCTGTCTACACCTGGTGGGTTGATAAAAATTTTCTTTGAACAGATGTTTTTTTGAGCGCACTTTTTTTGTAGCGCTGTTTTGAGCATGGGGGTGGCGACTTTAATCAGGATCGCTTTTTCAAAGAGAATTTTCTCGATATGCTGCTCAATGAGTTTTTCTAA
>JBQGBW010000193.1:0-5485 GCA_052043475.1 Magnetococcales bacterium HHB-1 | reverse complement strand
GATTATCGGCTCTTTTATGCGGACGCTTTCCATACTGGTGGTGGTGGCAATCTTAATTATGGTGCGTTTATGGGGCACCATATTCTGCGTGGAGAGGGGCCGCTGATTGCGTCAGGCGAGGTGCCATGGCACCGCATGCCGGGTTATGGATTTATTTATGCTCTCGCGGGTTTTCTCACCTCGCCCCAACCCTTGAATATGATTGAAACAACCCTTCATGCGCTCTTTCTACAGATCGTCTTAACCGCGATGGCGTTGGCGTTCTTCTTTCGGTCTGCCTCAAGCGTTTTCTCTCCTGTCGCCGTTCTGTTGATCTCTGTCTTGATCGCTGCACTGCCTTCACAGGTCTATTATATTCAGATTGAGACGGTGATGCCGATGGTGGTGCTTCTGCTATTGGCTTTCTCCTGTCGTTATCTTAAGAAAGAGCAATCTGGTGAGGTCTCTTTTAAAGAGGTGTTCTGGCTTCATGGCGCTTTTGCCCTCTGGTTGAGTCTGCGGCCTGATATTCTTCCGGCCTGGATGTTGGTCTCTCTTTTTCTTCACTGGCGTCATCCGCGTTTTCTGCTGGCTCCTGTGCTCTGTTTTCTGGCCATTACTCTACCGTGGGCACTCTTTAAATATGGCTATATTGGCTATTTTTCCCTCACCTCTTCGAGTGGTGGTGCCTCTTTTATGGCGGGACTCTGGGAGGTGCCGCATAAGTTTATCTGGACGGCCTCCGATGAATCTTATTCAATCTGGGCAAAATCTCAGGGGCTTGCTTATGATGCCAAAGAGGGGTATGCGTTGGCGATGTCTGAGGTGGTCCGGTTCTGGGTGACCTATCCGGGATATATGATTTCACTGATTTGGCATGAGTTGAACAACTATGCTTTCTGGCAGGCTTTTCCTGGAACAAATCCAGGGCTTTTGCTGGTGGATCACAAGTTGCTTGCCTGGATCAATCAGCGCATGTTGATTCCTGGTCTGTGGCTGGTGATGATCTTATCCTTTTTTACCGGCTATAAACGGCGTCAGACGTTTCTGTTGGGATTTCCTGTTTTTTTGATCATGCCGATCTTTTTTCTGACCTACTCCAGTTCAGGTCGTTTCTATAATGTGGTCTCTCCAGCGCTGTTTACCGCTTCTTTTCTTCTCCTTCTTGATAAAGGATTTTATCAGCGCCTGTTAAAGCATCCTAAGCTTGTGGTGGGCTCTGCGCTCTTAGCGCTGCTCTTTATGAAGTTTGGACCAGCATTGGATCGCTATCTGCTCTCCTGGGATGAATTCCGTTATTGGGCGCCCTTCTTAGATCCTGAGCAATCCACCTTTTATCAAATTAAAGCGGGGCTCTAAGATCGTTTCAGATGTTAACCTAAATACTCTGATTATTATATTTTTTCCTGAAGCGCATAAGAAACCTTATGCGCTTCAATGTGTTGCATAGAAGATGCTCTATTGTGAATGCTATGAATTTTCAAGAAAAGTTGGTCGTGTCAGCTTGTAATCCCCACGAGAGATGCTGACTTTTTTGAAATTTTTTTTTGTTTTCATTTCTTATTCATCATGTTAAAAATCTAAGAAACATATCGTAGAAAAAGCAATGTATTGCATCTTCATATTTGATAGTATTGAGTATTGTGCTGCTGATGGCTTGTCGTGATGTGCTGGGTTATTTTTCTTATTTATTGATGTTAAATATGTGAAATACTGGTGCTATTAAATCTGTCGGCCTGTCTTTTTTATGGATAATGATGGCTGAGAGAGAAAAAAATTATTTTTCTTCTTGCATAGCAGGCGTTCCCCGGTTACCCTTTTAGAAGGTGACTTTATTCCGTGAATAAAAAAATATATGTCTATATCTTTGGCTGGTTAATATTTTTTTAGTAAAAACAAGCGTGTATTTGTTTTTCTTTTGTTGCTAAAGAGGTATGAGCCAATGAGTATGTCTATGCAACCACAAAGCCGTTCTCTTTTTGAGGATCGGCTTGCTTATCTGTCTTCTGTTCCGCATCAGGATTGCGCGCTAAACCATACCACAGAAGATCTGTTCTCCCTTCTGATGAAGGTGCCGAACGTTGATTCTCTTGAGGTCGTTGCGCTGCTAACAGAGCTATTATCCTCTTGTTTTGATAACATTGAGGCAGTTGAGCTTGGGGCGTTTGTGTTGCATAGTATCGCAGAAAAAGAACAAAAGAAGCTTGAACGTCATATTAGCTTCGAGAGTGGAATACGAGACTCCTTTGATCTGCATTTATCTTCTTTCGATGAAAAATCGAAAAGCGAAATAAGACAGATTCCTATTGCATCGGAAGGATTTAAGGCCATTTTGATGTTGGTTGGATCAAAAGAGGTGGTCTCAACGCTCAATTCGGATGTTCTTGCATTGTGCCCCCGTGTTGTTGAACAGAACATGCAGTTGAAAAAAGAGCTTCGAGAAACAAAAGCAGAACTGAACGCACTTAAGACGCAAAAAAGAGAAGCGCTTAAAAATTTCGCTGAGTATATCGAACAAATTCTCTCCTCTTATGTCGATCCTATCTTTATTATCTCTCCTGATGGAACGATTGAAGAGGCCTACCATAATCATCTCTTTGGTTACCAGCATGATGAGCTGATTCAATCGAATATCGGAACACTTTTTGAAGAAGAATTTAAGTCCGTTGGGTTGCGTAAGCTCTCAAAGGAGGGGCGGCTGATTAACTTTGAGGCTTCCTTTAGAACCAAAAAAGGTGGGTATGTTCCGGTGCTCTTTTCAGGATCCGTGCTCCAGGATGTTTATGGTAACGAAAAATATATTCTGTTTCTCCGTGATATCTCCAACTATAAAAAAAGCCAGAAAGAGAGAATCATCGCTGAAGAGCGTTTGAGGCTCTCTGAACATATCAACCGTGCAAAGGGGCTCTTTTTTGCAAAAATGAGTCATGAAATAAGAACGCCTTTAAATGGTCTTCTGGGTTGTGCTGGACTTCTGAAAAAGAGCACGCTCAATGAAAAACAGAAAATCCAGCTTGGTACAATTGTCGATTCTGGTGAGCACCTTTTCCAAGTTGTCAACGATTTTCTTGACTACGCCAAACTTGAAGAGGATAAGGTCTCTCTGGAACGTATCCCCTTTGATCTCTATGAACTGCTCATGAGAACCTGTGCACTCTTTAACCATAGACGAAGTGGTGCCGTAGAGATCGAACTCCATAAGTCTCCAGAGTTGCCACAATATCTTGTCGGCGATCCTAAACGTTTAAGGCAGATTCTTTTTAATCTTCTCTCCAACGCCAAGAAGTTTACCCTCAAAGGGTGTATTAAACTGCGTGTTGAGGCTTCTCCTGACCAGAACGCATTTTCCGGTAGGCAAGGTGAAAAAATCAATATCCGCTTTATTGTGCAGGATACAGGAACCGGTATTCCTGAGGAGAAGGTCGAATCTCTTTTTTCACCCTATACCCAACTGGATAACAGTGCCACAAGAGCGTGTGGTGGAACAGGTCTGGGGTTGACTATTGCAAACCAACTGGCTCTGCTCATGGGGTCGGGGATTAAGGTTAAAAGCAAACCTGGTGTTGGATCATCATTCCAGTTTGATGTTCACTTTTCAAAAAGTTCTCAAAAAGAGAAATGCGGATTCCATAAAGAGGTGTCTTATGCCAAGGAAGAGATTGCGCTTCTTAAAGGTTTCCGGATACTTGTTGTGGATGATGAGCGGATCAATCGCTTTTTTTTCAAAGAACTGCTTTCTAGCTTGAAAATTGAACAGGTGACCGAAGCGGTCAATGGTCAACACGCTTTGGATCTTATTAAAAGTCATGCTTTTGATCTTATCTTTCTCGATTGTCACATGCCGATACTTAACGGTTGGCAGGCAGCAGAAGCGATCAGAGCGTGGGAGAAAGACGAAAAGAAGGAGAGGCTTCCTGTTATTGCGCTCACAGCCGATGTCTCTTTAGAAGCCAAAGAGCAGTGTGTCAAGGCCGGTTTTGATGATCTTTTAATGAAGCCTTTTAAAGAGTATGAACTGATTACTTATCTAAAACGCTGGCTGCTCTCTTCTTCAGAAAAGTCACCAACCTCCTCTTCTGTTAAGCATTCAAATAAAGAGAGAGAACTTTCTGAGTATAGCCAACTGGAAAAGTTGCGAGCGCATTGTGGTGCGCAACGTCACGACGCTCTGCTTGAAATGTTTTTAAAAGAGGTTCCTAAGAAGCTTGATCTGCTCAAAGAACATATTAAAGAGAACGACTGTAAAAAGCTGCGCGCCACAGCCCATGCTTTTAAAGGCATTTGCGGTATATCCGGTGCTTTGAGTATGGCCAATATCTGCCTACAGATAGAGCAGTTAGCAGAAAAAGAAGCGTTATCGGGGGGAGATGTTTTTGTAAACAATCTTGAGGAGGAAGCCAAACGCTTTATCTCCTCGATTAACCTTATTCGTTCGCCCTCTTCTCAAGAGGCTTAGGTTTGACCCGGTTGAACTGTGGTAGTGCGCCAAATTCAGCCAGAAAGCTATCGATCAATTGTGCTTCTAACGAACGATACATGGTGGTTGCAAAAAAACGAAAATCCATCTTTTTTTGCTGAAAAACGGTTTCTGTCTTGCTTAAATGGGAGAAGTCATTCAGGTGTGCGAGCAGACGTCTGCGAAGAGATTTTGCCGAGCCAATATAGTTTATAGAAGAGACGCCTTTGGGATAATGGTGTCTCTCTTCGCGCCATCTTAACTCATAAACACCGCTTAAGTTCCAGCTTAAATTCTGGAGTGATGTTTTATCGAAGGTGAGGATCTCGCCAAAAATAGTGCCCATATAGCGCGCTCTTTCTTTTCTCTCTCTCAAAGAGAGAATGCCTGCTTTTCTCCGGCAGCGGCTTACATAGCGGCGTGAAACTTTGATGTTAAATTTCTTTTGCAAATGAAAAACCAGATCTCTATCTCCTAAAGTGCTCTCCTCTTTAATCAGTGCGGCAATCTGATGGCCTAGCCAGAGCGATTTTGAGGGGAGAAGGTCGGTGAGTGCGTGTGCTCTTCCTTGCTGATCTAGTAAATTTTTTCCATGAACAATTCGGCTGATAATGCTCTCATCAATATAGTTATCCGGCCAGCGTTTTTGATAGTGCGCCACAATGTCGCGATAAAGATAGATCTTGAGGTCAGATGGCTCTCCTGAGACTAAAAAATCGCTTTGATAGGATAAAATCAATCGCAACAGACGTGATGTCAGTCGGTTACGCAGGTTGATATGCTGAAGCCGGTGCCAGAAAGCATTGATCGGCAGGGATTCATCAATCACATAGAGTGTCGCAAAATGCCGACAGCTAAAGAAAAAGTGACCATCCCGCCATTGGCCAAGCGTATGGGGTAAACAGGTTTCAGGAATATAATCATAATTAATACGCTTTAACTTCCCTTCATTAAAGCCTGAGATCATCTCAGAAGAACGATCTGTCTGCTCTACTATTTTATGGTAGCGTTTCAGGCTATGGCGTAAAAAGCGCGCCATAATAATATGTT
>JBQGBW010000192.1:0-5522 GCA_052043475.1 Magnetococcales bacterium HHB-1 | reverse complement strand
CCTTTCAAGCAATAACCTATCTATCAATCCTTTAGTCTTATCAGATATAGGTTGCTTTTCCGGATGTAGGACAAATTGACGGCCACATTCTTTGCATTTGTAATTTTGCTTACCATTATGAATGAAACCGTTTTTGACAATAGCTTTGGAAAAGCACTTAGGGCATTGCATTAGGGAATCTCCCACCAAACTTTAAATTGAAGATTCTCCTACTATATCAGTATGGTCAATCCTTATCAAAAGAGGACTACCCGCTGTTCAGTGTGTAGGTTTTGACCTGTTCTTCAGGTACGTCGATCCACTCAATCAGTTCGGGATGGAAAAAGCCATATTTTTCTTCTTCCTCATCCCATTCGAGCGGATATCGGGGACAGCCATACTCCTCTTCTGCGATGAAGATACGGGCTGGTTCCCCTTGATCAAATGATCCTGAAGATAAAAGATCACTCTTGATGTGTCTTAATTCTCCCTCTAATCGTTGGCCAGAGAGACGCATATCCCCACTTTGAAGGTAACCTGCGGCAGTTTTAAAGAGTTCTAATGATACAGCTCTACCCATTTTACATATCCTTTACTAAGTTCCAGCGTGCCAAATATTTTTCACAGATAAGGCGCTCTTTTTTGGTCTTGCCCTTAAGACTGCAACCGTTGGGCAGGCTCAGTGCAACGGTGATGGTCTTGCCTCTGGGACTGGCCCGATCAGGACGAAAGCGGACTTGAAGTTCAGCTCGCTCTATAATAAATAGATCAAGCAGTCGTTTGATATCGTTTGGAAACCACTGAATGCTGCGTTCGTGTAAGTTTTTCTCATCGTGTGTGGGCGAGTATAAATTGATATAACCAACTTTCTCTTGTTCATAGCAAAGCCGGACGCTTTTTACTCTGACCCAGGCGATACCATCTTCTGGATCTGTGGGAAAACAGCTCTGTTTGAGTAGTGGTGAAAGATCATATTGCCGTAGAGACACTCTCAAGCCCATAATGTTGTATTGCAGCAATATGCTGGCAAAGAGACGAGCCAATCTGGGATGCAAAGCCCGTTTCTGAGCAATCACTTCAATTGTGCCAGTATTGGGCGCATAGGTGATCACCAACTCAAAGACAGGACGGCGCTTCTTACTGAGAAGATTACCGTTTTTGAGTTCCATATAGCTGTTAGGCAATCCATCACGATAGACAACCAGCTGTATCAGCTCTTCAGGCTGGTCTGTGAGATTGCGCATGCGGTCATAGAGTTCCAGTTTGACCTCTTCACAGCGAAATATACTGCGAATGTGCGCTTCAAATTGGGCCAGATGCTCTGGATTTTTGCTGACCGTCTGCTTTTTGGGACCGATAAAGCCAGACCAGCGCTGTCCTTGACGAGATTGGTCAGTATAACGGATCTGCTCTGCACGACGAAAAGCGTGCTGGTCATGCAAAAACAGCCACAGCGCCCGATGGTACTCATTCTCCAGAGCGGAGAGAACCGAGGCGTTTTTGATCATGCCTTGCACTGCAAAGTCACCCAGTTCATCAGCGACCGTATTGACGCGCTCAAAGTCAATGGAAACTTCTGAAAAGAGATCATCATTCCAGTGGTTCTTGGCTGCATTAAGAAGCCGATGTGCTGTAACGGCTTTTGATGCATGCCATGTGATGCCATGCGGGAGTTTCTTCTGTTCAAAGTAAGTTTGTAGACTATCGACTGGTGTGTTACGGATTACGCGTGTGATGGCTTGCATGGGATGCTCCTTCTGGAATGACGGTATGCTTCTTATGAGCATTTTCCGTTTGAGCGTTTTAGTCTGGGGGTAGATCAGTTCTATGGCGAACAGCGACTACTTTTCCAACAATACGTAAGTTGTCATCATGCCCGATGGATATGGGCTCATAGTTTTTATTTTCTGGTCTAAGTTCTATTTTAGTTTCTGAGATATAGAGACGTTTCAATGTTGCTTCATCGTCATTTAAGAATGCGACGACAATATCACCACTCTGGGCCAAAGGTTGTTGTCGAACGATGACATAATCCCCTTCATGAATACCCGCGTTAATCATGCTATCGCCAACCACGCGGAGCGCAAAACAGTGTCCTTGGGCATATCTTTCTTCGACAAGAATTTCTCCAACAATATTTTCCTCAGCATAGATTGGTATTCCAGCAGCGACTTGGCCCACAATAAAAACAGGACTTATACCACCTGTAGGTGGCATCCTGAGTATTTCAATGGAACGAGCTTGTTTTGGTGTTCGGCGGATATAGCCTTTTTTCTCTAACTGAACAAGCTGTTCCCTGGCACTCTGCTGATGAATCCCCTTTTCCTCTGCAATTTCTCGGGCTGTCGGAGGAAAGCCGTGCAGCATTATGAACTCATGGATAAACCTCAAACTCTTCTCTAAAGTTGGTGTCAGTCCCTTGGTAGGAGGACGTCCTCGACGTCGCTTCATTGTTTCATCCTTTGTATATTTAAAGGTAAAAATAAGATATCGCAGTTCAGAAAAAATGGCGAGCTTTTTTTTCATCAGCCGTTAATTTTTTTCGATTTTGCATCAGAGATAGCACTGCGACCTGTTTCTATCGTTTTCTATTCTCTTCTATAATCGTTTGTTTTGTTTGCAAAAGAGAAAAAACCGATGCAGACTATTTTGTATGATTAGATCGGTTCTCGCAATATAAAAACAAAAAAGGATTGAACAGAGAGATGAAAAGCACTGTTCTCAACAAAGGAGAAAATCTTTACCCTTCACCACCAGAAGGAGACGAACGGCTTAACGCCATCGCAGAAATCCTTGCCACCGGCTTTTTGCGCTACCAACAAAAAAAGCACCAAGCAGAGAAAGTTTGCCTGGACTTATTGCCCACACAGAGCGTTCATGGTGACAAACTTAAACAGACTGGAGGTGCTTATTCATGAGTAAGGTTTTAAAGAAGGTGGCAATATTGCCAAGCATGTCGATACAAGAGCTGAGAGAGATGTGGCGGGAGCTTTATGATGCTGATCCACCATCGTTCACCAAGACGTTCTTGATTAAGCGGCTGGCCTATCGGCTTCAAGAGTTAACCTACAACGGCTTGCAGAAAAAAGAGCTGAAACGGCTGCAACATCTGGCAGAGGAGAATAGAGACGAAACATCGCGTGCGTATCGCAGCCAGAATGGGCGGCCACTACCAGGAACTCGGTTAATCCGTGAGTGGAAAGGCGTGGAACACTGCTGCACAGTGTTGGAAAAGGACTTTGAGTACCAGGGACAGAAATTCAAGAGCCTGTCAGCGGTAGCCAGACATATCACTGGAACACGCTGGAATGGTTTGGTTTTCTGGGGATTGAAGCGATGAAGAAAAAAGAGAAGATCGTAACCAAAAAGCGCTGCGCCATCTACACCAGAAAAAGCACTAATAATGGTTTAGAGCAAGATTATAATTCATTGGACGCACAGTACGATTCTTGTGTCGCCTACATCAATAGCCAGAAACAGGAAGGATGGATGCTGGTTCCTGATCGCTATGAAGATGCGGCCATCTCTGGTGGTACTCTTGAGAGGCCAGCGCTCCAGCAACTATTGAAAGATATTGAGCGTAACCTGATCGACATTATCGTAATCTATAAAGTGGATCGGTTGACACGCTCTCTGCTGGATTTCTCCAAGCTGGTTGATATCTTTGATCGCCACAACGTCTCTTTCATATCGATCACCCAGTCATTCAACAGCACCACATCCATGGGGCGATTAACCCTCAATATGCTTTTGTCCTTTAGTCAATATGAGAGGGAAATTGCCGCAGAGCGGATCAAGGATAAATTTGCTGCTTCCAAACGTCGTGGGCTCTGGGTAGGAGGCGTTCCACCACTTGGATATGATGTAGAAGATCGGAAGCTGATCATCAATCCTGATGAGGCCAAGAGGATTCAGTTTCTTTTTCAGCACTTTATTAAAACAGGCTCTACAACTTCTGTGGTCAAAGCTATGGCCGAAAAGGGCTATCAAACCAAAAGCTGGACAACACAAAGCGGCAAAATGCGCCAGGGCAAAGCATTTGAAAAAAGTGCCATCTATCGGGTTCTACACAACAAACTTTATATTGGCAAGATTGCTTTTAAGGGAGAGGTCTATCCGGGACAGCACGATGCCATCATCAATAATGATCTCTGGAATCAGGCACAGCGCATTCTTGACCAGAACAATCTACAGAAGAAACGACGGCAGAAGGCTGCAAGTGTTGCAACGCTGCGCAGTTTAGTGAAGTGTGGCCACTGTAACCGCATGATGACACCACGTCATACACGAAAGAAAAACGGACGCGCTTATCACTATTATACTTGCACCAAAACAATCAAATATAGCTATGACACTTGTCCTATTGGCAGTATTCCAGCAGGAGAGATTGAAAAAGCGGTATTTAATCAAGTAAAACAGATCATCGCCTCTCCAGAGATTATCGTTAGAACCTGGAAGCGTGTCAATGCAGGCAGTGATCTGGAATATTCAGAGTGGGAAGTATCCGAGGCACTACAGAGCCTGGCGCCAATCTGGGAGGAGTTATTTCCAGGAGAACGCCGTGATCTGGTGCAGCTACTGATTGGCGAGATAGAGATTCGCCTGGATGGTTTGAAAATCCAGATACCACGTACAGGATTAAACAGTCTGGTAAGGGAGTTAAGCAATGGCTAAAGTGGAATACAACAAACAGAAAGCACAGATGCATCTGGAGGGAGAAAATATCGTTGTCTGGATTCCCATGACGCTAAGAAGGTATGGTGGCCGAAAAAAGATCATCGCCCCCAATGGAGCCGAAGTTGAAAATGTGATTCCACCGCAGGAACCCAACAAAGATATGGTCAGGGCATTGGCAAATGCCCACCGATGGTTGGAGATGTTGGAGTCTGGCGAGATAGGCTCAGTAACTGAACTGGCAAAACAAGAGAGTCTCGACCGTTCAAACCTCTCCAAGTGGCTCAATCTGGTCAATTTAGCGCCCAACATTCAAAGGGCTATTATGAATGGAACGCAACCAGAAACGCTGACAGCGTCCGATTTGCGCAAACCATTTCCAATAATATGGGCAGAACAGAACAAACATTTCTCTATGGGACAGAAGGCCATGCAATAGGTTGTTTTTACTCTGAAATATGCACCTACTTTTTAGCAAAGAAAAAAGAGTGCTGAAAATGGTGCTCGTACGGGATTTGAACTTTTGATTTAAAGAGGGATGAGACTATTGCCTTATCTCTCTTTGTGTTTGAGGGGGCTATTTGAGAGAAAATGGATTGATAGCCTAAAAAAACGGAGAAAAATCAAGCTTGAAAGCAATATTGGCATGGAGAATTGTTATTAAAACAGTCGCATACGCCCTTGGAGGGTAGCATAAAAAAGTTGCAACTCCAAAAGGCGACCTATATTAGCAAGTGCTGTAAATAGGTTGATTCTCCTAAGCTTTTCCCATGACCCGTCAACGGGTCATGAAAAGCACAAATACCCGTCGTAGAGAGAAACAGAGAGAGAAATGGCCAGAATTGAGCAAAACAGGCTGGGTGCGGTGC
>JBQGBW010000191.1:0-5566 GCA_052043475.1 Magnetococcales bacterium HHB-1 | reverse complement strand
ATTTCAGGGGGACAGACTGGCGTTGATCGTGCGGCTTTGGATTTTGCAAAAAACTTTGATATTCAATGTGGTGGCTGGTGTCCTAAGGGGCGTAAGGCGGAAGATGGCCAGATCGATCTTAAATATCCTCTGCGTGAAATGCGTAGTGCGGCCTATCCAAACCGTACACGAAAAAATGTGGCAGATTCCGACGCTACCCTGATTTTGCAGCGAAGTAGCTACTCCCGTGGTACCGCTTTAACCCTGCGCTATGCCAGACAACTCTCTAAACCTGTCTGTCAGGTGAAATTGGACCAAAATAAAACCGAACAGAGAAAATCCATTCTCCGTGTGCGTCAATGGGCACGAAAACATCGGATCCTTGTGCTCAATATCGCCGGTCCGCGTGAGAGTAAAAATCAGGGGATCCATGAACAGGCGATGACCTTCCTCTATGACCTCTTCTTCTCTGATCTGCTGGAGCATCCTGTCCATATCCCTTTGATGTGGCCAGAACATAGTGACCATCCTTTTAGACAGATCTGAATTTAGATCGATCCGGTTTTGATGTTGTGGGGAGAAGACCATTGTATCAATTTGTACATATTATTGAAATATCTAATTAAAATTGCATGACCTGTCCAGTTTTGTTTCCTTAAATTCAGGTGCATTTCGGTCGGAAAGAGTTTTTAAGAACTTTTAAGAACTTTTAAGAACTTTTAAGAAGAAGCTCTAGTTTGGTAATATTTAATTGCATGATGTTGAGCATTTTTAAAGAAAAGTACTAAGTTAAACCAAGAATCTTTTTCTTGAAGTCTGTGTTTTTTAAACTTGCTGTATCAATGCTCTCTTGTGTAAGATGACATTTTTGACATAATGGGTAGGAGTACAGCGCATGAAAAAAATAAAGAAAGATTTGAAAAAGAATTCAGATCTTTATCAGGAGCAATATATCCAATCGTTTGTATCAAGGTGGGATCAACTGATTGACTGGGATGCACGTGCACGCAGTGAAGGTACTTTCTTTATTGATACATTACGTGATTATGGTGCAAAACGTGTGTTGGATGTAGCGACAGGAACAGGATTTCACTCGGTGCGTTTACTCAATGCAGGATTTGATGTGGTCAGCGCCGATGGAAATCCAGAGATGTTAACCACAGCGTTTCATAATGCACGGCAATATAAACAGTTGTTAACCACAGTCCACGCAGACTGGCGATGGCTGGGACGGACCATAAACAGTCGTTTTGATGCAATTATCTGCCTGGGGAACTCTTTTACACACCTTTTCTCTGAAAATGATCGTCGTAAGGCTTTAGCGGAATTTTATTCAATTCTAAAGCATGATGGTATTCTTATTTTAGATCAGCGTAACTATGACTGCTTACTGGACAAAAGCTGTACGGGTAAGAAAAAGCGCCACTATTACTGCGGTGACAATGTTGAAGTCTATCCTGAATATGTTGATGAGAAGCTTGCACGCTTCTGTTATCGTTTTCCTGATCAATCCAAATTTCATCTCAATATGTTTCCTCTTCGGCGCAGTTATACCTGTAACTTATTGATGGAAGTTGGTTTTCAAAGTGTACAGACGTTTGGTGATTTTCAAGAAACCTATCCTGAAGAGGATCATCCTGACTTTTTTATTCATGTTGCAGAGAAGAAGTATAGAAAGAAACCTAAACAGCATGAGACAAAGAACATTGGTTGATCTTGTGTTATATTGAACTCTATTATTTTTATGGCTACCTATTCTAGGAAGAGAGAGAAATGAGCCAGAATGTTTCTGAGATTACAAAGGATTATTATGATAGCCATGATGCAGATCGTTTCTATCAAGCGCTCTGGGGCGGCGAGGATATCCATATTGGTCTTTATGAGCAACCAGATGAATCGGTGGCTCAAGCCAGTTTGCGTACCGTTAAAACAATGGCAGATCGTCTGACATCAATCGGGCCCCAACATCAGATTCTGGATTTAGGCAGTGGCTATGGTGGGCCTGCGCGTTATCTGGCAAAACGTTTTAACTGCTTTGTGGGATGCCTTAATATCAGCCTGGTGCAAAATCGCATGGCCCGTGAACGCAATGAAAAAGCGGGCTTAACAGAACAGATTGAGGTGATCGAAGGCAATTTTGAGCAGATCCCATTTGAAGATAACCGCTTTGATGTCATCTGGTCACAGGATGCCATTCTACATAGTGGGCATCGTGAACAAGTCGTATCCGAGGTGGCCCGCGTACTCAAACCTGGCGGATCCTTTCTCTTTACCGATATCCTCATGAGTGAAGAGGCTTCATTGGTGGAATTAGAACCCGTATTACAGCGTATTCATCTGGCCTCAATGGCGACATGGTCCTTTTATCTTGAACAAGGGGAAAAGGTGGGTTTAAAAAGGATTTTCTATCAGGATTTGACATCGCATCTTGTGCAGCATTATCAAAGAATCTTACACGCCTTGCAAACCAGCGAATCGCAACTGCTTAAGCAGGGAATCAGTCCTCAATATATAGAGCGGGCCGCCTTTGGTTTGCAACATTGGATTCAAGCTGGAGAGAAGGCGCGTTTGGCATGGGGAATTCAACATTTTCAAAAAAGTAGCCGCGAATGATCCGTTCTTTTCTGGCGACACTCTTTCATGTTCAAGCCCATGAAAGCCAACTGGTGATACGCAGCTTCTGGCAATCTTTTTTTGTGGGTTTGCCGCGCATCTTTACCATTACCGCTGCAAGTGCCATTTTTCTAAGTAACTTTTCAGCAGAGATGCTCCCCTTTGTCTATCTGGCGGCCTCATTGATTACGCCTGTTGCGGGGGTTATTCATCTAAAATTTGCCAGTAAGTTAACTTTTATCCAACTCCAGAGTCGTACACTGATTATCTTAGCCTGTGTACAGTTGCTTTTTTTGGCAGGACTTGGTTGGGGCAGTGATGGCTGGTCCGCTTTTTGGGCCATGGGATTAATGGCCTGGTTTGATATTGAATTTGTGTTGATCAGCATTGTCTTTTGGGGCACGGCTAACCGTTCATTTACCCTGCGCCAGGGACGAAGAGTCTTTGGTATTGTGGGAAGCGGTGAAATTATTGCCGCAATTGTGGGTGGGCTTGCCACACCGCTGTTATTAAACTGGATAGAACCTGTTCATCTGCTCTTTTTCTCAATGATCGGTTTTCTGGCCGCCACGGTGAATTTACATAAAATTGATCGACAGACAGGCTATCAGTTAAACCAGGAGAAGCGCTTTGATGAAGAGGAGCATCAACCTAAAGCGTATCATCTGTTTAGCCGAAACCGTTATCTGCAACTGATTGCACTTGTTGTTGCGCTTTGTAATTATGGTGCATTCTATTTTGTGGATACTATTTTTTATATTGAATTACAGAACCGTTTTCTTGACAGCAAAGATCTGGCGGCGTTTGTTGGCGAGTTTATGGCCATCTTTGGTATCATCAGTTTGATTGTTCGCCTCTTTTTTGCCAACCGCTGGATGAAAAAAGTTGGCTTTTCAGGGGTGATGTTAACAGAGCCGATCACACTGGTTTCATTGACTCTGGCCATTCTACTGGCAACACTGATTTTTCCGGATGTTACAATTATCTTCTGGATTGCCATTGGATTGAAGTTAGGCGAAAGGGTGATGAGTGGTGCGTTTAATGTGCCTGGCTTCAATACACTGACACAGCCGCTCTCTCCTCTAATCCGTCTTAAGGTTCAATCGATTACAGAAACGGTGATTGGTCCGGCGGTCGCTGTGATTGTCAGTGCGGTCATCTATTTCATGACCCATATTGCCGGGATCTCCTCTGCGGGTTTATCGGTTATTCTTCTTTTTCTTTTGTGTGGATGGGGTGTGGTTGTCTTCTATGCACTGAAGCACTACCGCAATATCTTGATTACTGGTCTACAGACCAGAACACTGGACCAAAATTTTGAAGGGTTACTGGACAGTTTAGAACAAGAAGAGATTCTCATGGCCATCGATAATCTTCTGGTGAGTCAAAAGCCTGAGGAGGTGATCTATGGTATGAAGGTGCTCGCCTCCATGGAGTGGGAGGCCATTGATGTAATTTTTCTTGATCTGGCCAGTCGAGGAGATGCGCGTATCCGTTTGGCGGCTTATAACATTTTAGAGAAACATCCTTCACCGACCAACTTTATGCCACTATTCCACCGCTTAGAAGAGGAGCAGGATAACGAAGCCAAAGGGGCGCTGTTACGTGCCATCGGTGCCACCGGTGAATTGGCTGTTTTTGACACATTGACCCCTTTTTTAAACGACCCTGAATCCTATATACGCGCGCAAACCATGATTGCATTGATCCGCTATGGAGGATTGGAGGGGATGTTAGAAGCGGGGGGACATCTTCTTGCTTTAGCGCGTTCACAGAGAACAGAGCAGCGCATCTTTGCCGCAGAAGTGTTGGGCGCGATTGGTATTGCACAGTTTTATCGGACCCTGATTCCTCTACTTAACGATGATAAGGATCAAGTACGCATTGCCGCACTAAAAAGCTGTAACGCGGTGAATCATACGGCACTCTGGCCCCATGTGATTGCAAATCTTAAGATGCAAAAAACGCGTAAAGAGGCGTTAAAGACATTAATCCAGGCGGAAGAGCACGCTTTTTATGCGTTGGTTTCCGCTTATGCTGACGTGATGCCAGATATCCAACGGGCGATTGTTCGTATTCTGGGATACCATAACAATCAACAAGCTGCACAATGGTTATTAAACCAACTGCCAGAGATCGCGCCAGGTCGGTTAGTTGATATTTTAATCGATGCATTGCGCCGCAGTGATCGTGAGGTCAAAGGGGCGCAGGAGCGAGAAATTGTTAAGAAAGCACTGGTTCGCTTGAGTACGTATGGAGAAACATTAAAAATTTATGCCTCTTATCCCTGGTTTCAGGATCATCATGTTTTATTAGGCGCTGTTTTGCAAAATGCGTATACGCGATTAAGACGACAGATCTTCTGCTTATTGGGACTGCTCTATACACGGAAGGCGATTTTCCGCGCAGAAACAAAATATTTCAGTTTAGAGCATGGTCAGAGAGATCTTGCGCTGGAACTTTTGGATAATGTCTTATCCCCTCCTCATAAACAGCGTTTACTGCCACTGCTCAGTGATGAACCGCTACAGAAAGAAGAGGCTGATAAAGTTCATACCCTATCTCCCGATCTGTTTATTCACACCTTTTTATTAAAAGAGGCTTCATGGATGTCCGCCTGGCATCAAATCTGTGCCATGGAGATGGTTGATCATGTTCAAATTGAGCATACTGCATTGATCTCAGCACTGGAGAATTTTTCTCAACCTTCGCAACCGATTGTTGATCAGACCGCACAATATGTTAAGGAGCGTATTGGTAATCAGGAGAGCAAGACGTATGATGTGAATCAATCGGCTTCGTTGCCTATGATTGAAAAGGTGCGCGCGCTGTTTCGTTTCTCTTTTCCTGGCCAGTTATCGCATTATGAGGTTCTAATGGATCTGGCGCGTATCTGTGTTTATCAACGTTTTTCTAAAGGAGAGACACTTTATCATCAGGGGGAAGAGGATGATCGACTCTATTTTATCCTGGA
>JBQGBW010000190.1:0-5625 GCA_052043475.1 Magnetococcales bacterium HHB-1 | reverse complement strand
AAGAAAGTCAAAACATCCATCTTCAGTCGAAAAACGAAGGCTGAAATCAAGTAAATTATCTGGAATATCCATCTCAAGCATGTTTGTTTGAGTGCAGAGAAAAAGACTTTGATAATTGTACTATAGCCTGCACCAACCGGATACCCATATCATTTGTTATCCGACGGACTTAGGTCTTCTCAACAAGGCACGTGAGATCAGCGAGCAGTTCATCGATCAGCTCTATCCCCCGGCTGGACTGCCCAAGAAGCCCAGAACTTACCGACAAAAGGCACGTCAGTCATTTCTGGAAGTTGCGAAAAAGCGTCAGCCACGCAAGAAGATGCGTCGGCGCGCCATTAAGCGCCAACTACAGTATCTGCGGCGCAATCTCGGGCACATTGACAGATTGCTGGACTGCATTTCACTGCAGATTCCCTCACCTTTGGGTGGCATGATGCCTACCCTGGGTGGTGAGTTGCTGTCGGTTCTGACCTGGCGACAATTGCAACAATTATGGATCATCCGCACAGTTTACGACCAGCAGAAGGGAATGTTCAACGCGGGCTCAAACCGTTGCGACCACCGCATCGTCAGCATCAGCCAGCCGCATGTTCGCCCCATTAAACGCGGCAAGGCGGGCAAATCGGTAGAATTCGGAGCCAAGTTGAGCGCCAGCCTGAACGAGGACGGTCTGGCCTACGTCGATGCCATACGCTGGGATGCGTACAACGAAAGCACTGATCTGAAAGATCAAATTGAAACGTTTAAAGCTCGGTATGGGCACTATCCTGCAGTCGTCCTAGCCGACAATATCTATGGCACGCGAGAAAACAGGCGCTACTGCAAAGAGCGTGGCATTCGGTTTGGTGGCAAGCCGTTGGGCAGGCCTTTGAAGCAAACCGAGGCAAACAAGGAGAAAATTCGGGCTGCCAAGAGACAGAGACGACAAGACCACCTTGAGCGTATTCCCATTGAGGGCAAGTTCGGACAAGGAAAAAATGGCTATAACTTGGGGCGTGTCCGCGCCAAGCGAGCCGACACTTCCGAAGCTTGGATCCTGACCACCTTTTTCGTGATGAACCTGATGGTGATTATCAGATTCTTTTTTATCTCACGCTGGCATCGTTTCTGTCGACTGGACCACTTGGCAGACAGCATGTCCGCCATGAGGCGGTTGCTTGGGTACCAGATCAAACAGCCCCCTCAGACGTATTTTTGTCGCTTCAGTGGCGTTTCGGCTTTTTGAGGAAGCCCTATCTAGACCTTTTATGATTATCCCAGACACTTTCAAAGCACTCGCCAAGATTTCTTGCTAATAAGTCTGCGTTAAAAAGTGGGTGCGTAGTGCGTTGCTGTTCCCAGTTTTGGCGCCATCTTTTTAATGGGGAGTTGGGATGTGTCAATGCGACCGCTTTTTTAATATAGCTCTCTTTATCATGGGCAATGAGTTCCGACATATTGGCGGCAGTCAACAGACTGGCTGCAACACGACCAGCATAGTTTGGACCTAAAAGGGTAAGCACAGGTAGACCAGCCCAGAGCGCATCCGCAGCGGTAACATGCGCCGTATGGATAAAGGTATCCAGGAAAAGATCCGCATAACGAAGACGAGCAAGATGCACGGCCATATCCGGTTCACGCCGTACGGCAATCAATCGCGCCGGTTTAATGCCTTGGTGATGTGCAACACGGCGCAAATTACCCAGTGCTGTGGAAGATGCAGAAAGCCATAAAACACTATGAGGTACGGCTTTTAGAATGGTTAACCAGGCGGAAAAACAGTTGGGGTCAATTTTATCTTCTTTATTAAGGGAGCAAAAAACAAAAGCGTTGTCTGGTAGACCATAGTGTTGGCGTTCAGGGTAGCGTTCTGCAGGTGTTACCCGCCCTGTGGATGGAAGATAACAGGGCGGAAGATAGAGAAGCTTCTCTTGATAGTAGGTGGCATGCGCCTCAGGCGTAACAATTTCATCTGTGAGAAGATAATCGATCCAGGGCGCACCCATACTGCCAGGATAGAGATAACTGATCTGAATCGGTGCTGGTTTGAGTGCGGCAATTTCAGGACGCCCCTCTTTCATATAGCTATTGATATCAATCAGAATATGAATCTGATGATCAACAATCTTCTGTGCGGCCTCCACTGGGGACAGTGCTTGAATATCCTCCACATGATCACAACCGGCGATCAGATCTTTATAGATATCGCTCCCATCATCTGCATTATAGATAAAGCCGTAGATTTTAAATCGACTGCGCTCAAAGGCGGCAGGAAGATGGTGTAGAAACTGACCAACCACATTCTGGCGGAACTCATGGGACAGAAAACCGATATTCAGGTGCGTTTCTGCCTTTAATGATTCTGGACGTGTGAATGGAATACCCTTGATGTTTGTCTCTATGGTACGCGCATGGGCTTCCGCAATCTGTCGCTGCAGGGGTGGCGGCAAGGGGTAGCGCAAGCTGTTCAGTGGCGGCAAAGAGGATGGAGTTCCCCGACTGAGCGTCTGTTGTATAGTATTTTGTAACCAGGCCATTGCCTGATTCCAGTCATCCCGCCAGTCACACCCTTTACGTCTTACATCAATCAGAGCGAGACGAAATTCAACACTGTGAGGGTGCAACTGAACCGCTCTCTCATAGGCTTCAATGGCCTGATCATGACGTCGAAAATGATCATAGAAACTACCGATGGCACTATAGATACTGGCCTGGTTTGGATAACGGTTACCAATATCGATCAGAGCGCGCTCTGCACGTTGGAATGCATTTTGATCCTGCCATATTTGAATCTGATTGAGCTGCGCCTGCTGATAGTTCGGATTAATCTTCAGTGCTTTCTCAAAACAGTGGAGCGCCTGATCATGATCATAACGCCGACGCGCAATACTGCCCAATCCGTTCCAGGCGATGGGATTGTTGGGTTGCAAAGAGAGCGCCTCTTTGTACAGAGTTTCACCTTGAGCCAGATCACCACGGGTGATGGCCATCTTTGCCAGATTATGTCGTGCCCTCAGATAGTCAGGATTGCATTTTATTGCAAAGCGAAAATGCTGTTCAGCATTCTGTATCTGGGATTGGTCCAGATAGATTAACCCCAGATTATTATGAATGGCTGGATTCTCTGGCATCACTTGTAGTGCACTTTGACCAACCCTTAAAGCATCGTCCAGCCGCCCCATACGTCGGAGCAATTCGGTCAATGGTACCAATAAGGGAGACGAGATCTCTCTCTCCAGAAGAAGATAATTAACCAGAGCAGAAGCAACGCTTGAATGGCCATTCTGCCAGGCATACAGCAGTTGTGATAGCGTGAGTTGCTGCCCTTGTGCTGAAAAAAGATGGGTCAGCGAGACCTTTTTGGGAAGCAGAATCAGATAACCATGAAAATCACAAAGCGTAATCTGGCGGTGGCTCTCTTGAAATAGAGAAAAAGGCAACTCAGAATAGCGTTCTGTCTTAAGCAGAGAGTGCTGTTCAGGGGGTATATTCCCGCTAAAATAGGGGCCAGGACGATAAACCCGCAGATCATCTATGAGAAACAGATCACGGCTTGCTGGACGAAGCCGGTGAATGGTTTTGAGTATCTCAACCAGAGAAACCTGGACCGCTGTTTTGTGCTCTTTTGGGGGGATATTGATATTGGTATTCTGATCAGGATCAATCCAGAACAGAATAGCGTGATCTGATGGCAGACTGGGCAGAACCTTTTCCAGCGATTTCTGATACGTCTTTTGAATAATGGAGACTGTATCAAGATGCTTGAACTGTTTCTTACGCTGTTTTGCCTGTTGCCGTGAGGGCTCAACAGCGTAGCAGTGTTTGAATCGGGACTGCACTGCATGGGAGAGAGACTCGGTGTCACCTGAACCCATCTCAACAAAATAGTGACAATCAAAAGTGCGGCGGAGGTATGCCAGATCAAACTGTATTAAGGTGCCCATCGTATCTTTAGCCTATACAGCCTTGAAAGATAAATAGAGTACTCGAAAAAACTCCGTACTCCAATGATTCAATATATCATAGGATTAGCTGGACAAACCAGACTCCAGAACAATATATTGAGCGATGGTATCATCTTTAAAGCCCAATGCCAGTGGCCGTTCCACATTGGGGAGGATCTGGAGATCAAACAGTTCCGTAAAAACACCTTCCAGACGTACCCAATGCACAGTTTGCCCACTTTTAAGATCGACGACAATCAGCCCACAACGCGGGAATACGCCTTTTTGGGATAAACGTTCATCCAATGGTAAGCCTGTAAAGCTGGCATCCCGGGGTTTGGAGATACCAATGCATGCATAGTCACCATGGAACGCAAGACCACGTGCATAGCCCGGACAGAATGCCACCGCTTCAAAACGACCGGAATCTTGATCAACAAAACCAAATTCGCCTGTACCAGAGTTGAGTAGCCATAACCGATCATTATAGAAACGGGGGGAGTGTGGCATAGAGAGGTTACGTGCAATAATCTCATCATTCTGGATATCAATGACAATTCCACCATCTGCACGCTGTTCACGCCACCCATCTACGGCATCCGCAACAGCAACAGCGGTTGCATAGCGTGGTTTTCCATCGCGTTGGGCCAACCCATTCAAATGACACCGATCTTCATTGGCCCACGCAGAGATAAAAGAGGGTTTCCATAGCATACGTGCATTATGAGTTTGACTGACGGTTCCAAGACCATTGTATGACGTCGCAACAAAAGTAGGTTGTCCGTCAGTGTCCGCAACCACATCGTGAATATCAAGGTCGCCTGTAATCCAGCTCTGACGGGGAACAAAAAGCCGGTCTCCTCCATCGTACTTTTCGTCTGGGGCCAATGTATTGGTAAAACGCCACAACTGGAAACGTGTGCTTAGCCAAAAAGCCTGATCGCTTTCTACAAAGAGTCCCATGGGGCGATCAAAAAAACGCTCGAAGAGTCCTATACGATCTTTATCTTTTCGACCTAACAGTAGAAGGCGATTACTTTGGTATGTACTGAGTAGCAAGCTGATCTGCTGGGAAGCAAGCCAAGAGATAAAATAGCGATCACTTAAGAGTGAGGCTGAAGAAGCTTGATTTTGTGTAGCTTGTGGCGTTGATGGCGAGAGCTTCATCAGAGATCCTCTTTTGGCTGTTATTAAGTGTATGTTATTTCGATCATACAGTTCATTAGGTTAAACAATAGTACCAACACGTTATAAAGCGCCAGGGAAAACATGATTCTGACCTAACTCATGGAGGTTTCCGCTGGACGTCACCGCCAGCACGGGAGTAAGAACGTGATAGATGGGCTTTGTTGCGCAATTGCCGCCTAGTTGGCATTGAAAAGTTTGTCGGGAACCCACGATGGTAGAGATTTGAACTTTCTCTGAAGGACGTGTAGGGGCATTTCTGTAAGCGTCAATTTCTACCCGTCTTCTTTAGGCATATTCCACGGCAATAGTGCATCATAATCATCTACTGACTCGGCTAATGGAAGTGCCGTAAATAGATGTTTCAGATAAGCATAAGGTTCGAGGCCATTATTTCTGGCTGTCTCGATAAGACTATAAAGGTTGGCAGAAGCTTTTGCTCCACCCGTGCTATTACTAAACAGCCAGTTTTTACGTCCAATAGTAAAAGGCCGAATTGCTCGTTCGACAGCGT
>JBQGBW010000189.1:0-5646 GCA_052043475.1 Magnetococcales bacterium HHB-1 | reverse complement strand
TTTTTTTTTCTATTTTTTGTAATATTTTTAGCAGTTGGTGCGGGGAGAGAAGGGTGTCGATTTTAACCACCGCATTGATAAAACGGGGTTGGAATGTCACACCTAAAGGATCGGTTCTGTAGAGCGGGGAGGGGATGATGTGAGAAATCCCTGGTGCTCTTTTGAGGTGATTAAGGGTTTTTTTGAGTAGGATGATGCTCTGGCCTTGATTACTGCCCAGGCTGATCCAGCAGGGTGTGTTCATTTTTAGAATCGTCCACCAAAGAAGGTTTTTATCTGTTTGAGCAGTCTTACTGAGGCGCGTTCAACCTCTTCTTTGATCTCTTCATCGTTTAAGCTATCCAGTGCCTTTTTGTTATAAAAAGCTTCTAAGTTCATTAGAGTAAAATTCCCAGATTTCATCTTTTTGGAGACTTTTACATCTGTTTTCTAATGATAATATGACAATGCAATCTTTAAATTTTGATCGTGGTAGAGAATATCTTTCAAGCTCTTTTAAGTAGATTTAAAAAGCGCGTTTGCAGAATCCTTCAATAGTGGGTGTAGAGCAGGGTCCACCTCAGAGTTACTAAGATTTAGGTTTAATCAAAAATCTGAGCGATACCCCAGATGGCGCCAGCCACAGCGGCGATACCCGCGAGAATGGCTAGAATGGAGTCGGTACTGTTAAAGAGTTCGACAATCAGATTCCAGCTCCACAGCAGGGCGGTTTGCAACCAGGAGAAGATGGTGGAGATCCACCCTTCGGGAGATTGGGGGAGTTGTTCTGGAAGATTGGATAGGGTCTGATTTTGAACAATTCCTCCTCCGGGTGTGCCTTTGGGATGGAGGGCGACTTCGATGATCTGATCGCGATCCTGCATGGTAATGGTAAATGTTTTCTTCTGATAGCCCTGTGCAGAGACTTCAATATCATAATTTCCAGGGGGGAGGCGTATGCCACTGCGATAGCGGGGCCGGATGTTTAAAATGCGGATGCGGGATGATTTGGGTTCGGCTTCGATGGTTAAGGCGTACTGTTGTGAGGAGACGGTGGTGTGCTGTGTGGTTTCGTGCGGTGTTGTCTGTTGCTTTTGAGACGAGGGTAGGGGCGTATTATTTTGTTGTGCCTGGTTGCTGGCGAAGAAGACAAAATCGCCTCTGGAGAGAGCATAGTCACGGATTTTACCAAATTGAGGGGTCTGTTGGGCATATTTAGGTACTTCGGTTTGCAGGTGCAATCCCAACTCTGTTCCTGTAACATAACCGTCACGGTTAAGATCTCCCTTGCTGTGGAGTACGGCATCAATAAAAACGGGTACGAAGGTGGAGCGGGCGGGCACCTCCTCCCCTGCTTTACCGGCTGTGATAAACTGGCGTACTGGTTCAGCGGTGATCTGGCGGATTTGGGGGGGCGTTTTAGGCAGGGCGCGGGTTTTAAAGATGGTGCCAGAGAAACAGCTATCGAAGAGAAAGAGCGCATGTTTGGCTTCGATCTGCCGTGCCCAGGTGAGCATCTGGCTCATGGAGATCGCTTTGCGTAGAAAACCTTTGGGATCATTTTGAGGATTGGGGGCATCGGTGGGGACAAGGTAGCCTTTTTCTCCCTGCTTACGGGTGTGGCCATGGCCTGAATAGAAAATCAGCAGTCGGTTCTGCTCTTCGAAGCCGTAACGATGAATAAAAGATTCGATGGCTTCTTTGAGTTGGGCGGAGTTGGGATTGAGAACGGTCTGTACCTGGAAGCCATTTTTCCCCAGGGCGCGCTTCAGTTGTTTTGCCTCTTTAGGGATGCTCTCCAGATCGGGCCAGCCTGCGGTATAGTTTGAAACGCCTAAAATAAGGGCATAGCTCTTTTGGTAAATCGCGGCAGTCTGGCCGTGTAGATCCTTGACTGTCAAACGGGCTTCGCTGTTCTGAACCACTAAAAAGATGGATATGATAGCCCATAGAATGGAAGTAAAAAGAGCGCTAAGTCCATATTTTTGAGCAGGCATTCTTTTCTCCGTAAAAGATAAGATCATTTAAATTTCACCATTTTACCATAAATCCTACTCAAAGACCCTTCTCAAATAGCACTTATCTGAGATAAAATGGTCGGATCTATTTGGACTGGATTCCCAGGTTATAATTTTATGAACGAACTCAAAAACCGTTTGGAGAAGATCAACCAGAAGATCCACTCCGCTTGCCAGCGCAGCCAGCGCAACCCCGCTGATGTCCGTCTGGTGGCTGTCTCCAAAACCAAACCCGCCAGCCAGGTTTCGGCTGTGGCTGAAACAGGCCAACATATTTTTGGCGAAAATCGAATCCAGGAAGCGCGAGGAAAAATACCTCAGCTTGAACAACCAGAACTCGAATGGCATCTTATTGGCCCACTGCAACGCAATAAAGTTAAATATGCTGTTCGGCTTTTTTCAATGATTCATAGCATTGAGTCTCTACCTGTGGCCGAAGAGGTGAGCAGACGCTCAACACAGGTTATGCCAATTTTACTTCAGGTTAATGTGGGCAGGGAACCGCAAAAACATGGCGTTCTTCCTGAAAAATTAACCGAATTGGCTCAGGCTGTCAGCCTTCTGCCAGGAGTCGCCTTGCGCGGCTTAATGACCGTTCCCCCCTATAATCCCGATCCTGAAAAGGTTCGCCCCTACTTCCAGGAGTTGGCCGCATTGGCCGAAAAACTCAGACAGGCGGATATTGATAATATCACCATGGATGAACGCTCTATGGGTATGAGTCACGATTTTGAAGTCGCTGTGGAAGAGGGTGCAACCCTGATACGGGTGGGCAGTGCAATCTTTGGGCGCCGGGAATAGCTGCGCTAAGAGAGGAAACCGTCTTTAAGGACAGCGAAAATGACTAAAATGCGCATACATGGCGAGCGATTAAAATTGAAAAAACTCAGCAAGAAAAAAATGAGAAAGATCCTCCAAACCGAACGATCTATTGGAGGAGAAATCGGTCGTAAACAGCTGATCCAGGATATTGCTGGCTATCAAAGAGAGAAAGCGTTGCGTAAAGAGCGAAAAGCGCTTGCCTCTCAATCCCAGAGCAGTGACGCCCACGATGAACAGGATATCAACGATCTTCTGGAACCTGTCTCTCTGACACAGATTGCAAAAGAGGCTTTATCGACGATCCTTGATCACCCCCAAACCGATAGAGCGGATGATCCGCCTTCTAAAAAGAAGAAACTTTCTAGAAAAGAGCGGCAGCGACTTAAAAAGAGAGAAAAAGCGCAGCAGAGAAAAGAAGAAAAAAGAAGAAAAAAAGCGGCCAGAGAAGAGAAAAGAAACGCAGCGCTTCTTAGAAAGCAGGAAAAAGCGCAGCAGAAAAAAACGGTTGCTAAAGCTTCAGAGGCGCCCCCAAAACACGCTTCTAAGAAATCAAAGAAGAGGCGTGCAAAGAAGTCTCTTTCACTGGAGCAGAGGGCCAATCTGGTTAAGGCGATCACTTCTGGTATTGGTGCTGCGAAAAAATCTTCTGCAAAAGCAGCGTCTCAAAAGAGCGCTATAGCAAAACGTTCTCTGATTGAGGCTGCTCAGAAAGCACTGGCGAAGGCCAACGTTGCTAAGAAGCTTGTTAAAGGGGTAGAGAAAAAGAGGACGCCGGTTAAAGATGCGCCAGTAGAAAAAATATCGGTAAAGGAAGCACCGGTGAAAGCACCTTTGGTAAAGGAAGCACCGGTGAAAGCACCTTTGGTAAAGGAAGCACCGGTGAAAGCACCTTTGGTAAAGGAAGCACCGGTGAAAGCACCTTTGGTAAAGGAAGCACCGGTGAAAGCACCTTTGGTGAAGGAAGCACCGGTGAAAGCACCTTTGGTGAAGGAAGCACCGGTGAAAGCACCTTTGGTGAAGGAAGCACCGGTGAAAGCACCTTTGGTGAAGGAAGCACCGGTGAAAGCACCTTTGGTGAAGGAAGCACCGGTTGAGGAAGCGCTACCAGTGAAGGAAGCACCAGTTAAAGCGCTTCCGGTGAAGGAAATACCGGTTAAAGCGCCTCCGGTGAAGGGAGTTCTGTCTAAAGAGTCTCCGGTTAAAGAAGCACCAGTGAAGGAAACTCTATCTAAAGAGTCTCTGGTGAAAGATGTTCCGGTTAAGGAAGCGCCAGTAGAAAAAACACCGATTAAGGAAGCACCGGTGAAGGAAACTCTGCCTAAAGAGACTCCGGTGAAAGAAGCACCAGTCAAGGAAATTCCGGCGAAAGAAACAGCGGTAAAGGAAGAGTCGGTTAAGGAAGTCACAGTAGAGAAGGTGCCAAAGGAAAAAGCTTCGATTAAAGAGAAGCCAGCGCAAAAAGCGTTGGTGGAGCAAAAACCGAAGCAAAAAGCGTTGGTAGCGCAGAAACCGAAGCAAAAAGCGTTGGTAGCGCAGAAACCGAAGCAAAAAGCGTTGGTGGAGCAAAAACCGAAGCAAAAAGCGTTGGTAGCGCAGAAACCAAAGCAGAAAGCGTTGGTGGAGCAGAAACCGAAGCAGAAAGCGTTGGTGGAGCAGAAACCGAAGCAGAAACCGAAGCAGAAAGCGTTGGTGGAGCAGAAACCGAAGCAAAAAGCGTTGGTGGAGCAGAAACAAAAAACATTGGTAGAGCAAAAGTCTGTATCAAAAGGAGAGAAGCAAGAGGCGACTTCTGAAGATAGCGAAAGAGATACTGACAAGAGCACCGCGCTTAAAGCGGATAAAATCGATAAAAACATTCCTGAAATAAAAGTAAAGAGTCCTGAAATTGAGGCATTTACAAGCAATTTTCAGGAGGTGATCGGCCTTTTTGATCAGATTCTGGAGGACTCCAAAGAGACGGCAAAATATGCTGCGGATGTGCGTCCTTTAGAGCCGCTCACATCGGCAGTTTATGCGCCAAAACCTCCACCCGTTGAGGAAGATCATGCGGTGGATGAACCGCATGAAGCCAAAGAGGAGACGCCTGAAGCGGAAGCACAGGAGACTGCACCGAAGGAGAAGAGTGTTTTTTCAGCAAATTTTCAAGAGGTGATGGACGTTTTTAATTCAATTTTGGATAATGTTGATTCATCTCCAGAAGAGCGTCATAAACTGCTTCCATCTGTTGATTTCTCCAAGAAGCCTGCTAAGAAGGAAGAAGAGGAGGCATTGGCACCATCAGAATCTGGAGAGAAAGAGGGGAGCAAAGAAGTGTCTTTGGCTGACGCTCCTGCGATGGATGAAGCGAATTCGGCTGGAGAGGATGACGTTCTAGAGCCTGTTGAAGAGGAGAAGAGTGCAGAAGCTTCCTCTGCGGATGCTCCTTTGATGGATGAGGCGGTTGCGGTTGAAGAGGATGTGGTTTTAGAGTCCGTTGAAGAGGAGGAGCATCCAGAAGAAGTATCCTCTGTGGATTCTCCTTTGATGGATGAGGAGAGTGCAGCAGAAGAGATGGATTCTGAGACGTCTTCTTCTGTGGAGGTTCTTGAGCGTGAAGAGGCCTTAGAAGATGTTTCTGGGAAGCAAGTGCCTGAGGAGACTCCAGAGGAGCGTGATGATGAATCTGAAAAAGCGGAAGAGGTTTCAGAGGCTGATGACGCGAGTCAGAAGTCGATGCATGAGAGCTCTGACTTTCTGGAGAGTTTTAATCAAAGTTTGAAACTGTTTAATACCCGCCTTAAGAGCGCCATTGAACATGCGGATCTTACTGAGGCCAATAAAACTTCTG
>JBQGBW010000188.1:0-5717 GCA_052043475.1 Magnetococcales bacterium HHB-1 | reverse complement strand
ATGGGGGAAAGAAAAAGACTATATATACCTGGGAGGGTCTGTGAGAATAACCGGGAATTCAATCAATTTGCGATATCTAAGATCTCCGCTACTGCAGCTGTGTTTAGGTCTTATTATTTTATTTACCACTGGTCATGGTCAGACCCAGCAAGACCTTGAATTGTTAAAACGACTGGCTGATCAACAAAGACAGGACATCATCTCCGAAGCTGAGCCTGTTGAAGTTCCAGAGGAAGTTGGCCCAACAATGACCAAGGTAGATCTGCCTGGTGTCACTGAAAAATCATCTCATTTCGGTTATTCATTCTTTACACCATCCGGATCTATTTCACTTTTGAATAACCTGCCTGTTCCCTCTGACTATGTGCTTGGACCAGGCGATGAAGTCGTGCTCACCCTCTGGGGTGACACAGAGCTTGTTTCAACTCATGAGGTTAGCCGTACTGGTACAATTTACGTTGAACGTGTTGGACTTGTACATCTGGCAGGTAAAACTGTTGTGGAGGCTGAAACTTTTCTAAAAGGCAAACTGGAAGGGGCATATTCAACGCTTCGAGGCGTCAGACCAAAGACCTTTTTTGATTTCTCGCTGGGAGAATTGAAATCGATCAATGTTAAATTTGTGGGCGAGATCAAGTCACCAGGCTTGCATCCTGTACATCCGTTTTCAACCGTTACTACAGGTCTCATGCAAGTAGGAGGTGTCGATACTACGGGAAGTCTCAGGGACATTCAGGTCTTGCGAAATGGTGATGAGTGGTACAGGATGCATATCGGCATTCGACCACGGATTTATCAGGCCTATCATATTGATAATTATTGATATAGATACAATATACCTAATAACTCTGCTTTTAGCATCGGGAAGTGTTGCCAGGAAGAAGTAGACGAGGGGGAGCAAGGGGACAAACCAGCGGATACTGTAGGACCAGCCCCCATAATTCTGCGTATATATAAAATAATAAAGCATTAATATTATTGATGATATCGCTATTGCTACAGCTTCATACCTGTATGGCCCCTTGCGTCTGATCTGGGTGGCAACAGCAGGTACAAGAAGTAGCAGCATGGGATTATACCAGACAAAACCCCTGCTGCCAAAAAGACTAAGAAAGCCATACCGAATCGTTTCCAATAATGAGTTCACCTGCAGCCCCTGCCCCCATACAGAACCTGCAAATTCAAAATGTTCACCCACCACCTGCACTGGTACCAGGCTTCCAGAGATTAAAAAATTGACCGAGGTGTATAAACCAAGCGGGATGAGACCGGCTCCCAGGTAGGCGTAAAATGCCTTCGTCAGTCTCAGTTTCAGATAAACAAGCACAGCAAAGCCCAGGAAAAGGATCCCGGTTGGTACGTCCGCCGCAGCAGCCGATCCAAAAAACAGACCGGCAAGCAGCATATTTCTGACTGGTTCGGTATCCCCTCTTCCTTGCATATAGTACATAAGCGCGATCGTCAACCATGATGCTGCCAGACTGTGATTATTGAAGCTTGCTGACCAGGTGAACACCAGAGATGCAAATGCAAAGATCATCGTCAGTTGCATGACTTGATCCTCAGTCACACCCGCTAACTCTAGAATCCGCTTGAATGCCAACACACTTAACACCCACCAGAACTTCATTGTAAAAAGGATGATGAGGTAATATGCCAGATTCCAGCCATAATCCAGATGAATTCCCATGTGATAGATCGGCAAGTAAACCAAAGCACCCAGGATCGAGGGTAAGGGTGGTTTGTCGGAATAGAACCGCCCACCGATATATACCTTGTCGCCAGTCTGCATGAATGGGCTCTCGTCTATGACAAAGGTCCCATTTTCAACCAGAGATTGAGTCAATGCCATACGACTTGCTTCATTCCAGCCATTAACCCGTGGATTTACAGTGATCAGGCTGATGCCAATGAGCAGGAAAAGCAGCTTTCGGGTGGACATCGCTTTCAAGCTTTATTCTCCGGCAAGTTTGCTTTGCTTTAAAACCTGGTCCAGCACGCCCTTACGTGCACGGATTGTTACTAGGAGCGAATTCTCATCATAATCTGTGCTCAGCACCTCCGTACTGCGATGTAGATAGGCAAGCAGCTTCTGTTGATGGTGTTCCAGCTTCAGTGTCTCAACCTGATAATCCGATTGACGCTTATTTAAGATGGCCTGCTCGAGACCATGAATATTGATCTGCTGCAGCACGGAGAGAAGCACAGAATCTTCGTGATCCCGCTGGGCTAAGGACAGCGTCTTATCGTCATGGACCAGGTCGATCTTATTGAACACAGTAATGGTTTCCTGCTCGGAAACACCCAGATCCATGAGTACCTCGTTCACCGTCTCAAGGTGTTTTTCATACTGGGGAGAGCTCAAATCGATGACTTTCAGAATGAGATCAGCTTGTTCCACTTCCTGCAGGGTGCTTTTGAATGAAGCCACCAGATGGTGGGGTAATTTATGGATGAAACCAACCGTATCGCTGAGCAGGATCGGATGGTCCTGAATGACCACTTTTCGCACAGTGGTATCCAGGGTTGCGAATAGCTTGTCTTCTACCAGTACATCTGCATCAGAGAAGAGGTTCATAAGTGAGGACTTCCCAGCGTTGGTATAGCCAACCAGAGCCACTTTGTACATTTCATCCCTGTTTTTGCGACGGGTATCCCTCTGCCGCTCGATCTTTTTCAGTTCGGTTTTCAGGGTGGCTATTCGTGTTCTGATGAGACGACGATCAATCTCGATCTGGGTCTCTCCCATACCCCCTCTTGTACCGGTTCCACCGCGTTGGCGCTCAAGGTGGGTCCATGCTCGAGTCAGACGGGGAAGCAGGTATTGGAGTTGAGCCAGCTCCACTTGTGTTTTCGACTCTCTACTGCTGGCATGACGCATGAAAATATCAAGGATGAGACTGCTTCTGTCTATCACACGGGTTTTCTTCATGAGATTCTGAAGATTCTTGGTTTGAGCAGGGGTGAGTTCATCATCAAAGATCACAACATCCACCTTCAGCATGCCGACGGTGGAGACGATCTCTTCTGCCTTGCCCTTGCCTACATAGAGTGCCGCGTGGATCTCTGTGCGCTTCTGAATGATCTCACCCGCTACATCCGCACCCGCAGTCTGGACCAGCAGTGAGAGTTCCTGAAGATTGTTCTCGACCTCCTCTGTTGTCTCTCGCCCCTTGACAACGCCAACCAGAAGTGCCCGTTCCTGTTTGTTATTTGTCTCGATCATTCGAACGCCATGTCGACCTTATTCTTGATAACCATATCTCTGCCAACCATAGTAAAAGGAGCAGCAGCAAAAGTACAGGCCAAAGCGCAACTCCTGTGCTGCGCTCTAGAATCTCATTTACGAGCAATTGACCCTCTGTAAAGCCCGCAAAGCTTTGATCATAGGTATAGATGGTCTGGTGAGCCAGGGCCTCATGGGAAGACACATTCACAGCAACAGAGTGAAGGTTCTCCCTACCCCGCTGCCAGTGATAGATGCCAGGAATATCGGTTCTGGTGTACTGAATTGTGTAGCTTGAGTCGGGTTGTTGAAAATCCACAGTGCCATCAGGTCTTTGGATACTGAATAGAAGGCTGGTATTGTCAATCGTCTGGGGAACGAAGGTGAGGGTATCACCTATCTGAAGCTGATTTTCTGATCGTGAGTGCTCCTGAGATTCATACTGAGCCAGATCAAGGATCATGGCTGGAAAGATGCCCAGGAGTGGCAGATTGGTGCTCTCTAACGAAAAGGTTGTATTGAACCAGACGATCCTTCCCTCGTGCACAGGTGATTCACCCAAAAAGGGTTGACCATCCAAAAATCGAACCCACGTGCGCTCCAGTTCACTGGATTCAATGTTAAATCGTCTGAATATTTTTAATCTGTTCTGATCGACAATTGCCTTCAGGGGTAGAGCACCAAGCGCAGCACTGCCAGCAGGGGTTAGATCCAGACCAAACGCATATTGGGATCGTTCACTGGCTATCTCCCCCTTAAAATCCAGGAGCTGATGCATGCTTGTGCCGCCATCCCCAAACAGAATTAGCTGACCACCCCTTTTGAGAAATAGTTCCAACTGCGACCAGACATAATCGGGGATCCTGCTGCCATCATCGATAAGGATCGTACCACCGAGTCCCAGGTTCAGCTCATCTATACGGCTGTAAGGGAATACATTGATGGACAGGTTTGCACCGGCAGCTTCCAGAGCAGTTCTGGTCATGTTCCAAAAATCAGGGGTATTTTCGCTACCCACTATCTGAAGTGCTCGGTCACTTCCTGCCTCCAGTGCGAAAAACCGGCTATCATTATAAGGGTGGGCATCTCCGTCAAGTTCAAGATAGCCCTCCTGGACACCTGACTCAAGGACCCGGGCGGCCAGTTCGACGGATTGTTTCCCTGTTTCAATGATGCTCTGATTCACCCGCTTGTCGTTCACAAATAATTCAAGAGCCAATTCAGAGTCCTGCTGACCCCTGCCAACCTGAACCCCCACGGTGTAGGTTTCCTGCTGTTTCAGTACGCGAGATGGCAGGTCAAGCGACAAAATCGCTGCATCGTCTGAAACTGTCTTCTGCATGAGGTAAATATCCCAATCCGAAAAATCAGCCAGCTTCTGATTTACATCCTGTCCATCCCCTACCCAGACCAGAGATCTCTCTTTAAACCTGAAAATGTCCACTTGATCTGAGATTCTTTCAAGGAGTGACCCATCGTAAATGTCATCAAAGGTGGGAACGATAGTGCGGTGGTCTTTGACAAGCTCAAAGCTTGTCCCTTCGCAGAACCACACTTCAGTTCCACGGTCTTCCATACTTGTTCTAAGCTCACCTAACCATGGACCGACCAACTCGTCATAATGTCCCTTCGTTGAAGCAGTATTATCCAACACAACGACCAGGAGATCCGACTTCTGAAGGTGGAACCCCAATCCGATATCGCTGTTCAGGGTAGGTCTGGAAAAAGCAAGGACGATAAGCAATATGATTAGTGAACGTATAATCAACAATAACAGCTGTTTGACATTAAATTTCCGCAATGCATCCTGCTCGAGTTTTTTCAGGAAGATCAGGGATGGGAACTCAATCAGGCGAGACCTGCGCTTCGCCAGGAGATGAATGATCACCGGTATGGCTACTAGAGGCAAAAACCATAGATACAATGGGTTTAGAAATGTCATGGCTATGAATTTAAAGTGAAGTTGCGATCAGGAGCAAGACACCGCTCAACAGCGGGATAATAAAGTTATCATCCACCTTCACGGGATAGGCCTCGGCCAGAGTCACCAGCACAGCAATGAGTATATTCGCTACATGATTCTCAGGGAAAAAGATGAATAGGATGATGAGGGTGCAGATCAGGAAACTTATACTTCCCTCCACCGATTTCTGCAAAAAACGATGTCGTCCAAATGGAATACCAATGATGGCGGCGAATGTATCTGAAATAGATAGGATCAGCAGGGCTGGGACAGCCAATTCCTTGGGAAAAAGGAAGATAGTCAGAACGGCTCCGGTAAACACGTAGGTAGCACCCGTAAGATTCAAATTTTCATGCTTTCTGATCGCCGGACCGAAAACACGCATAAATAGAGTCCGAGCCCACGCGAAGTTCAAACGCAGATATTCAGCCAGTAGAAAACCAGCTGCCAAAAAAATGACGCCTCTCAGCATGAAATCCCTATCAAAGAATTGCCAGTAGAGAATGGGGATCAGCGCACTGCTCAGGC
>JBQGBW010000187.1:0-5726 GCA_052043475.1 Magnetococcales bacterium HHB-1 | reverse complement strand
GTTCGGTGAAGTGCTGATTGGATTTAATCTCTTTATTGAGGAGTGTTTCCCCCTTTTCCAGAGGAGGCAGCATGGTATTGGCTGCATCGGGGTCACGATCCTGGATCGACACTTCATCGGTGCCTTCGTTATAGATTTTTCTAAATCCATCAAATGCCACGGAGGAACCGGTGGCGCGTAGAAGGAAGGCGGCTTTGGGGTTGAGTTCGGAGACCGAGATGGTTGCTCTGACCTGATTGATCTTTGCTGCGGCCATCTGACTGGCGATGGCGCGTTTCCAGATCAGATCGTAGAGGTTGAGCATATCCTTCTCCAGCACGCCCACCAGCATTTGGGGGTGGCGCTGGGGATCGGTGGGGCGGATCGCTTCATGGGCCTCCTGTGCGTTTTTAGAGGAGGATTTAAAGCGCCGTGCCCGTGCGGGGAGGTACTCTTTACCATAGCGTTCACGGACCAAACCACGGATCGATTTGATCGCCTCATCGGCCAGGTTAACCGAGTCTGTACGCATATAGGTAATCAGACCCACCACCTCTTTACCACCGCCTTCAACGGGAACCTCTAAACCTTCATAGAGCTTTTGCGCCACCATCATGGTTTTCTTAGCGGAGAAGCGCAACTTCCGTGAGGCCTCCTGTTGGAGGGTGGAGGTGATAAAAGGGGGCGCTGGGTTGCGCCGAACCTGTTTCTGTTGCAGATCAGCCAGAAACAGCGGTTGGTTTTCAATGGCTGCGACCAGTGCTTTGGCACGTTCTTCGTTGGGGATATCAAATTTTTTTAGATTTTTCCCCTCAGCGGTGACAAGCCTTGCCTGGAAAGGGGACTTCGCGAACTGGGGATCTTCTTTCTGGGTATGGACAAAGATGCTCCAATACTCTCGTGGTTTAAACTCGTTGATCTCTTTTTCGCGTTCGCACACCAGACGCAGTGCGACCGATTGAACCCTTCCTGCCGAGAGTCCGCGGCGGATCTTTTTCCAGAGCAGAGGGCTTAAGTTAAAACCCACCAGATAGTCGAGGGCGCGCCTGGCTTGTTGGGCGTTCACCATATCCATATCCACATCCCGAGGATTGGATACCGCCTCTTGAATGGCTTTCTGGGTGATCTCGTGGAAGATAACTCTTTTTATGGGGATGTTTGCCAGCTCTTTTTTCTTTTGTAAGATCTCCTGGACATGCCAGGATATCGCTTCACCTTCGCGATCAGGGTCAGTGGCGAGCAGCAGGAGGTCGGCATCTTTGGCCTCTTGGGTGAGTTCTTTAACCCGTTTTTGTGCGCGCTCAGTGATCTGGTATTTCATGTGGAACTGATTATCCGGCTCCACAGAACCATTTTTTTTGGGCAGGTCACGGACATGGCCATAGGTTGCCATCACTTTGTACTCTGCTCCAAGGAATTTATTTATCGTCTTGGCTTTAGCCGGAGACTCAACAATAATGATCGCCTTCATAAGACAGCTTTCATGATGGTAGTTTTTTCATTTATGTTCAAAGCGTTTTAGATGGCTTTTTATAAGAATAGGCCCTTCTGCCCCGCTTAGGAACGCTATAAAAACGATGTGCTAGGAAAAAAGGATGCTCAAAAGCGAGGCCGTTGTCAATTTATTGATAAAAATAAAGAGAAAAATCTCTTCATGAGGGGCTAGGGCAGGGTGAATAGGTTTCCTGGCAGGCGTTTTATGGTGCCGGAAAGTTCCAGTTGTAACAGTAAGGTAGAGACTCTGGTGACGGGGAGGCCGCTTTCACGAGCGAGTTCATCTCCTGTGTGTATGCCTTGATGGATAAACTGGAGCAGCGCATTCTCTTCATCGGAAGCATCAGCGACAGGGGTGGGCATGGTCTGGTCGGTTGTTTTTTTTGTGTCCTTTTTGTGATTCTCAGAGGAGCTTTTTGCGGCGGGTTCTGTGAATGTTTCAGAGAAGAGTGAGGGTATTTCTTGCGTTTTGGGTGGCGAAAAGCGCTGTCCCAGATCCCAGCGCAGCGCTTCTTGGATATTTTCCAGGTTTTCTGTAAGGCAGGCACCATCACGGATAAGCTGATGACAGCCCTGATTCAGTGGATTAAGGATGGAGCCGGGAACCGCAAAAACCTCGCGATTCTGGTTGAGTGCCATATGGGCGGTGGCGATAGAGCCCGAGGGGAGTGCGGCTTCAACGATGACCACCCCCTGACTTAAACCGGTGATGATTCGGTTGCGGGCGGGAAAGAGGTAAGGGGCGGGTTTGACTCCTGGAGGAAGCTCACTGATGAGGCATCCCTGTTTACGGATGCGCGCTTTAAGCCCTTTATGGGCTTGGGGATAACAGATATCAAGGCCATTAGGTAGCACTGCAATGGAGTGTTTATCCCTTTTGAGGGCGCCTTCGTGGGCGGCGGCATCTATGCCGTAAGCCAGACCACTGACCACAACAATATTATGTTGCACCATATCAAAGGCCAGTTTCTCTGCAATTTTTTTCCCCTCAAGGCTCGCTTTTCTTGCACCCACCACGGCAATGAGCAGCGGATGGTTAAGAAGCTGCTTATCGCCTAAGGTGAAGAGCATTATTGGGGGATCGGGTATGCGTTTAAGCCAGTCTGGGTAGTGTGGTGATGACCTGGGGATGATATCTGCGCCCAGTTTTCTCAAGGTTTCAAGGGCTTTTTGGGCTTTTTGATGGAGGACATTATCTGGTGTGCGGGCTTTTTCGATGCTTCTTGTGATCACCGTACTCACACCGTGGATCTGACTTAACTGCTCTGGATCTGCCTGCCAGATTTTCTCTATCGAGCCAAAGCGTTTCCAGAGACGGTTAAACAGGATTGGCCCCAGTTTTGGGATGTTGCGGAAGGTGAGCCAGCGCAGGAGGGTGAGATCATCCATATTTTAATCCAGTCGAACAATATCACCGCGATGGATGGAGCGCTTACTTGAAACCAGCAGAGCGAAACCCGCTTTTTCTCCCACATAGAAGAGTACAGCCTTTCCGATAACCCTTTCAGGAAGAATAACATCTTCTGGGGGCATATCCGCTTTGGGGTTCTCCAGGCGTTCGCCGCGGCGGATGATGGTGAAGGTCATGCCCTGAATCGCCTGTTGTTGCCGTCCTATACTCACCACAATCACCTGTCCAGAGCCCGCCTCCTCCAGATCCTCCCAGACCTGAATGATTTTGCCTTCAAGATCTCTACCGCTGTGGGTCTGAATGTTAAAATCGCTATTAACAACCCAGGGTTTTCTCAGTTGATCTCCAGGTTCAACTTCCTGATAAACTTTAACCACTTCAGCAACAGGTCCGCTCTCGCTGTGATCTATGATGCGTAGCGAGCCGATATGGCGGGTGAGACGTCCTAGAACTTTGTTGGTTTCGGGTTCAATGAGCTGGTTGCCGGGTCTGTGAATATCGAGCAGCGTTCCTGCTGCCACATGTTTAATGCTCCGGATCAACACCTGATCACCTGTTGCCAGGGTCTCCTGTTGATTGAGTCCGGCTAAGATATGGCCTTGGTAATCCTGCTCATCAAGGATAAAGCTGTGATAGCCCAAAAAGCGTCTCACCTGTTCATCCCAACGGTTTTTATCCGTTGTTTTTCTTTTGACCACAGGGGCGATGCGCACTTTAGGGGAGAGCTTGATGGTTGATCCGTTCTGACCATTCGGTTGGCTGCTCTGATTATAGCGACTAGAGTGCTGTGTGCTTGAGGTGGCGAGAGGTTCTGGCCAGCTTCCTGGTTGGCCAGCCTGGGTGGTTTGGGATAAAATCAGTAGTGCTGATAGGGTGAACAGACCGGTCCAGTAGGGTTTGTGGGGTGCGCCATTTTTCAAGATATCTCTCCTAGAACAAAGGGCTTTTTTAAAGGTTTTCATTGATCTTTCAAGGTGTTTTTTCAGGAGTTTTTTTCTGGCCGATACGGGGCTCCGTTCCTTGGATCAAACGATGAATATTGCTGCGATGGCGCCAGAAGATCATGAGACTCATAATGAGAGACAAGCCTACGCTTAAGGCACCATAAGGTAGAAAGAGTAGACTCATGGGAACGATGGCAAAGCAGAGTAGGGCGGCTAAGGAGGAAATTTTAAAGATTACCGCACTGGTGAGCCAGGTGATTATCCCCAAAAGCCCCGCCCAGGGGGTCCATGCTAATGTGATGCCTAAAGCGGTGGCGACGCCTTTACCCCCTTTGAAACGAAGAAAAATTGGAAAAAGATGGCCTAAGAAGGCGGCCAGTCCACTAAAGCCTGCAAGAATATCATTTCCGGTTTGCCACTGCACTAAAAGGACCGCGGTGGCCCCTTTGCCGATATCAAGAAGGAGGGCTAATATGCCTGCTTTTTTTCCTGCAATGCGCAGCACATTGGTGGCGCCAATATTGCCACTGCCCTGCTTGCGGATATCGCCACTGCCCCAGAGATAGCCTAAGAGCAGGCCAAAGGGGATGGCGCCTGAAACATAGCCGTATAGAAGCCAGCATCCGGCGGTGAGGGGGGCTTCTCCAAAGATCATATTGTGATTTCCTTAAACCTTGAAAAGCGGATCGATGTGCTTATTTAAGTGTGCTCTGCTTAAATTGTGTGAGAGCGATTCTTAAAGGATATCTTCCTAAGAGGGTTCTTGTCCAGAGAGGGTTCTTGTCCAGACATGAGAAAATCGTGTTGCCGTATGGCCTTGATGTGTGATATTTTTTTCAAAAAATGTTTCAATGCGCTGCTGGGTTGCCGATAATAATTTTTAAAGGAATGGTCTTTTTTGTTTAGGGGAAAAAGGCGTCTTTAAGTGAGACCCTTAGAAAAGCTAAAGTTAAATTGAAAACTTTGCGTTATAATGGTAGGCTTTGTCTCTCTTTATTGAATTATTATCTTTGTTATCGTTTAAAAAAGCGATCTCCATAAATCTGGCGGTGCGTTTTTTTTAATAAGATCAAAGATCTGTTTTAAGAATAGACGGATGTTTTCATGAGTGATCTTAAAGGATATTTTGAGAATTTTGAATCGATCTCAAAAGACTTTAAGGTCACGGAAACAGGTTAAAGGAATTGTAAGAATGCCCTACTCTTTAAATAAAGTGCAGCTTATTGGCAATCTTGGTCAAGATCCAGATGTTCGTTATAGCCAGGATGGAAAAGCCATCGCGCGTTTGAATGTGGCCACAACAGACTCCTGGAAAGATCCTCAAGGTAATCAGCAGCAGCGAACAGAATGGCATCGGGTGGTGATGTTTGGTCGTCTTGCAGAGCTGGCGCAGCAGTATCTCAGGCGTGGTAGTAAGGTCTATGTTGAGGGTCAGTTGCAAACCCAGAAGTGGACTGATCGTGAAGGAAATCAGCGTCAGAATACAGAGGTTGTGCTTCCGCCCTATAATGGTCAGATTATCTTTCTTGATCCGCGTCCCAGCCATAACCATGGTCACAATCAGGACGGTGGTTACTCCAGTAATTATGGTGGCGGCAGCGGCGGTGGCGGCTACAACAGTGGTGGTATGGGCGGTAATCAATCTTTTGGTGGCGGTCACCAGCATGGTGGTGGTGGACACTCTCGCTCCTCTTATGGAAGCCCCCAAGGAGGCCATAACGCGCATAGCGGCTCCTCTTATGGCTCTCCCTCAGGTCATAGTTCTTCCTCTCATGGCTCTTCTTCTCATGGTGGTATGGGTGGCAGTAGTGGTGGTGGCTCCTCCTCATTCTCACAGCCCTCCTCATCTCCTGCGCCTGGTAGTAGTAGTGATGGTGGCGGTAAGGATCATGGTGCAC
>JBQGBW010000186.1:0-5730 GCA_052043475.1 Magnetococcales bacterium HHB-1 | reverse complement strand
GATCCGTAAAGATGACCTCTTTGATCTGGGTGGTAAAAATATTGGGAAGAAGCAGGGTGAGTTGGTGACCTGTACGATAGAGTCCTAAATTAGCCGCACCCAGTTTGGCGACAAAAAAGGAGTCGGCATAATTGACAAGAAAGCCAAAAATTCTTTGAAAGACAATATGCTTACCAAGTTTCAAAAGAGTAATCAGACGCGTTAGATCCCAGTAGAAGTGGATTTTCTGCTCCACATGATAGTAGAGAAACAGGGTATTGATTAAAAATCCAGCAAGCCAACCAAAGACTAAGGCATAAACCCCCGCACCAAGATAGGCCAGCAGCAGCCCCACCAGACCGGTGGTGATCGGCATCAGTACGCGGCGCATGGCCAGAATCTTATATTGCTGCGCTTTTAAAAGGTGGGTGGTAATGGCATCTCCCAGCGCATTGATAAAAAGGACCAGTCCCATCAGGGGTAACATGGTCTCAAGCGGTGTCTGTTTAAAGAGTGCTGCTAAAAAGGGGGCAGAGAAGAAGAGAAGCGGATAGAGGACAACCGCCAGTATCAGTTGCAGACTCCATTGAAAGGAGATGTAATCAAAACGCTCTCGACAGACAATGATCGATTGGGTCAATCCTAACTCTTTGATCATCTCAAGAAAGCTCATCACCGCCAACGCCAGGGCAAAGAGACCAAAATCATCGGGAAAGAGAAACCGTGCCACCAAGATCTGCAACAGTGGTCCAAGGGCTTTGCCAAGAATACCGCCGGCGATATTCCAGAGAATATTTTTAATCATCAGAGAAGATCAATTATTTAATGGCTTCCAGTGTCAAGGTGGTGGCCATATAGGTTTCATATCCCCCTGGCTCCTTTTTGCCATACTCACGGTCCTGTAACTCTGAAAATGCCGATTGACCAATTTTACAGGGGTAGACTTTGCTGAAACCCGCCTTCTTGAGCTGCTTGGAGAGAATATCAAAGTTGTAGATAAAACGGTGTTCGTGACAGTAGAAGAAACTGTTGACCGCCGCCACCGGGTGCGGATCACAATCTTGCAGAAAATCCGTAGAGCTCTGATGATTAAAAACAAAATTAACAATCGTTTGAATCTCTGGATCTTCCGGCATCTCTTTGGCCTTCTCGGCCAGCGCAGTTAATCGATCAAAACAGGGCACCGAGCAGCGAAAGACCCCACCGGGTTTTAATAAGCGGATAAACTCCTGCGCGATTCTCAAGCCGCTTTGATAATCAAAATGTTCATGCACATGCTCTGAGAACACATAGTCCAGACTCTCAGAGGGCATTGGGAAAGGGATATCAAAGGCGTTAAGATGGATTGAGCCGGAGAAAGGCCGTTGAAAGTAGTCCGCATTGATCCATCCTGCCCACTTTTTATCGCCACAACCAAAATGGAGCTTGTTGATCGACTCCGTTTGGTAGTGCGCTTTAATCTGCCTCTGTCTCTCCCACAGATAGAGTGGATAGAGACATTTTTTGATCAAGAGAAAAATTGCCGCTTTATTGAGGGACATGAGGTGGTCCAATTTAAAGTTTAAATGGTTTGTAATTTTTTCTTAAGATGATCTGCCAGACGAATACTCATGGCCACAATGGTATAGGTTGGGTTGGCATGGCTGGGTGTGGGAAAGACCGCACTACTGGCAATATAGAGGTTGTTGGTTGTGTGAACACGGCAATTCGGGTTAACCACCCCAGATTGTTTAGAAGAACCAATGCGGGTTGTGCCGATATGGTGTGACTTGCCACTGGAAGAGTGGATGATATTCTCCCCATCCTTGCCGGGATCAAACCAGAGGCGTCCTAAACCGAGTTGTCCCAGTGTCTGACCGATTATGTGATAGCTGCGGATCAGACTGTCCACATCCTGTTTACTCACTTTAAGATTGAGGGTCAACCGCCGTTGATTGAGGGCATCCCGTTGATCATTGAGATAGACGCGGCTCTTTGGATCGGGCACTTGACCGGTCGCACAGTTAATCTGATAGATATGGGCATTGTTTTTCAATATGCCGTAAGCTTTAACCAGTTGGCCTTTCATATCCGATAGATTGAGTGTGGTGGCATGATTTTGCTGATTCAAAGAGAGATTGTTTAACAGGTTGGCCATCTCATGGACAAAACCGGGCTGCTCTTCCCGAGTTTTTTCCAGGGAGATTTTAATGTTCAGTAGTTTCTGCTCTCGCATGATCTGATCACTTAAGGAGAGAAAGCGGCGCACCTTAACCCCCTCATGATTTTTACGGTTCCGCCGTTCGTGTGTCACATGCTTTGCCAACATAATCAGACCGTGACGCGAATTAAAGTGGCTTGAGTAGAAACGCCCGACAAGATCGTTATCGTTACCAATGCCCTGTTTTTGAATATCATTGGAGAGCAGCAGCAGGCGGGGTGTCTCCAGTCCCCCTGTTGCGATAATAAAAATCTTTGCTTCGATAAAAAACTGGTTACTATTATCAAGATTACGGACCGTTACACGCTGGATTGTTTGACCATATTCATCCAGTTGCAGATGGGTTGCATTCGCTTTTTTGATGATGGTCAATTGATCCATCTTCATGAGACGATCCCGGTGGATCTTACCAAACTTGCGGTTCTTCTTTGAGGACATCTTGTGGTATTTGGTCACCAGTGCACCGGTCTGCTCTATCCCCTGGATCAATGATCGATTCTGTTCCTGTTGCAGAATCTTCTCTGCACGATGCTGATTAAACGTTCCAATACCAAAATAGTCTGCGGCACGATGATAAAAAGGGAGAAGTGTCTCTCTTGAGAAGGGCCAGCCACTGTGGGCAATATAATCCCGTTTTTCAAAGTCGATTGCATCAAAGGGGATGCAACTGCCACCCCAGGTGTTTGTGGAGCCACCAAAATAACGGTTACGGTATTTATCAATGGGGGCATGCGGTGCGGACTGTGCGTTCACCTCTCCCTTATAGAGATTCTGTGTCTTCTCTTCAAACTGGAAATCACCGCTCTCTAAGAGACAGATTTTTCGATCTTTCAATGAACCATCCTTCCCCAACTCTAAAGCCAGTGTAATTCCCGCAGCACCACTGCCGATGATACAGAGATCCTGTGATAGAACGGTCTTATTCTCCACACTGGTGGCATCAATCATCATGATTTGCTCTTCTTGTCTGGTAAATGAATGGTATTTATGCGTGCTTTATGGTAGAGAAAAGGCGCAATGCCCCAACGATCAAAACCCTTTCCCCACCGGCGCCCAAAAAGATCCTTTTTACAATACCAATGATCTTGATAAAAAAAATGTTCGGTCACATGGTCTGCAAATGTTTCTGCCTCTTTTTTATTGCCAAGATCAATGAGAAGACCGAGATATTCTGCCTGATCATAGATATCCCACTTAAATGGACCACGTATACCCTGGTGACTGAAACGGCGGCAAAGACCGGTCTTAGAATCGAGAAAATGCGCTTGCACAGATGACCATCCCCTTTCTATGGCCTGCATGGTTATCTTTTTGGTTGTGGGTAGAAGATTGCCTACCTTAAGCAGATTTTTTAAAACAAAACAGGAGTGAAAACAGTCGATAAAGTTTCCTGGCTCCTGATCGGCATAGTAGAGCCAGGCGCCATCCTCCTGTTGTTGATCAACAACCCATTGGATTAGTTTTTCTGCCCGATGCGCGGCACGCTGTTGATTAGAAGGGGTGCCAAATTGTGCATGAAGGGCATAAGTGAGGGCAGCATAACTGTTGGCATTGATCACAATGCGTGGCTCATGGATGGGGGCATAGGAGAGGGCCAGGCTATCCGACCTCTCCACCATCACCTGAAGTGACTCTAAAAATTGCCAGCTATCATGAAACAGGGAGGTGATCTCTTCCGCATTGTGGGCATGGTCCCTCATGGCCAGTAACGCCTCTAAAATATAGGGCGTATGGGTGATAAAAGGGATCTCTGAACCATAGAGCCCATTCTTAGACATCCAGGGAAATCCCAACCCCCAACTCCAGCCCGATTTTCCTGTGGGGTCGGTGGCGCACTGTTTCATTTGCGATAACAGCTTAGCACAGATCGTATGATCCAGTTTGCCGAGTTGTTTTAGCGTCAACGTATGATGGGCCACCACAATGGGATAGAGGCGGGGTGTGCAGAAAAAATGACGACTCATCTGGGGCATAAGCCAGTCTAACAGCGCAATCGAGGCGGCGGCCGCCTTACCAGAGAGACGCCCTTGATAGAACCAGGAGCGCGCCTTAACTCCCCAGGGGGTAGACCAGAGATCATAGGGATCATAAACAGGATCAAGCATGGCTTAAAAACGCAGCCCCCAACGCAGAAAATTCATCCAGGCCACCACCAGATGCTCTTTAAAACTGAGCTGCTGTTTTCTGGTCTTAATGGCTGGGTTAAAGGTGATCTTGCCCTTTTTACGCATCCGGTTTCCGGTGATGATATGGCCCACATTGAGGGGTTTTTCCTCCTCTACGGCGCTCTGTAGGTGGGAAAGATCCATCTGAGCCCAGGTAGCGATGCGATTGAGTGTCTGTTGAGGGTGATTGATCAACTCCTCAAAACGGACAAAACAGACCGGTTTTTTAAGGCGGAAAGAGACCAGTCGTAAGGAGAAGAGGACCAGCATATAGTAGATCATTGTGGCGAACAGTGATTTATTGCCCTGTTCATTCTGTTTCTGGAAGGAGTGAATCAGCCCCACCGGAGCACGGGTCAGGCAGATTACAGAGAGATCAGCTTTGACCAGTTCAGAAAGCGCCAATGCACGTCCCGCATATTTAGAGGAGTCAATGATTACCGATGCACCGGTATTTTTTTGAATCGCCTCTAAGAGTGCGCTGTTAAATGTGCTGTATTGTGTTTTCTCTTCGGATGTTAAGCCACGTAACAGTTGTCGAAACAGTCCATCATGCCACTCTATCCGGCGTTGTAACTTTGCCTGTTCTTCTAAGTTCTGCGCTGTCAGATCATCTTGAATGGCGCGCCAGACCGAACAGTTGTTAAACGGTTGCTGGCAAGAGCAGGTCTGATTATCGATCAAACCATCTTGAATCAGCGCGGTGAGTTCACCGGCGCCAAAAACATTTTTGCCTGAGGAGAGCATAATTTCCAGCAGTGTGGTGCCGCTCCGTGCCAGGCCCATGATATAGATAATCCGTGGTCTTTCTGGATCGGAGGAAGGTAACGCACTGTTCATGGATTTTATCGCCGGTTTAGTTTGAGATGAGATCTTATTTTCGGGCTAAAAACAGTTACTTGAAAAGTTGCTCAAACTTATTTATAATTAATTATTATGAGTAAGTTAATATCAATCAGCGAAGCTGCAAATCTGCTTGGTGTATCACCTGGAACGCTGAGACGTTGGGAAGCAACAGGTAGGTTATTACCAGATGGCCGCACAAAAGGCGGTCAACGCCGGTATGATCCAGGAAAATTATTACCAGAGAAAATTTTCAAAGGCAATGATCACCGGAAAACGATGGCCTATGCCCGTGTATCAAGTCGTGATCAGGTGAACGATTTAGAGAGGCAAAAACAGCTTCTGGAACTCTACTGTTCTGCAAATGGTTGGACCTTTGAGATGATTTCTGACCTTGGGTCAGGCATGAATTATCGGAAACGTGGTCTAAAAAAGTTGCTTAATGCAATTTTAGATTATGAAGTGGGACGTCTTGTTCTTACGCATAAAGATCGACTGCTACGTTTTGGCGCGGAACTGGTTTTTTCTTTATGTGAAGCCAGA
>JBQGBW010000185.1:0-5772 GCA_052043475.1 Magnetococcales bacterium HHB-1 | reverse complement strand
AACGCTGTCGAACGAGCAATTCGGCCTTTTACTATTGGACGTAAAAACTGGCTGTTTAGTAATAGCACGGGTGGAGCAAAAGCTTCTGCCAACCTTTATAGTCTTATCGAGACAGCCAGAAATAATGGCCTCGAACCTTATGCTTATCTGAAACATCTATTTACGGCACTTCCATTAGCCGAGTCAGTAGATGATTATGATGCACTATTGCCGTGGAATATGCCTAAAGAAGACGGGTAGAAATTGACGCTTACCTTTTTCCAGCCCTGTTTGACGAAGATGAAATCAGAACTCTGTTGGCAACCATAACACATAAAGGGCGCCAAGAGGTCGCAACATATTTTAAGCGAGAACTTCACCAGGTAAAGGAGCACGCGCCTCAACTATGGAACAAGTCAATCTCAAGAGTTATTCAATTATGGCCAGTAGCCCTTGAACATCAAGATTCTGAGACCTATTTCACTTTGGCACAAATGATATTGGAGACCAGAGAAAGCTTTCCCGAAGCACTCCAATTTCTAAAAGAACGTAGATTGTTAGGTAATGTTTCAAAGCCATATCGTATTCTTATGTTGCTCCGCAGATATCAGGACAGATCTTCTTCATATGCTCTTTTGCTAGAAAAACATCCTGAAGAGATTGTTGAGTTCCTGGATATTATTATTCCCAAAAAAATAGAGCCTAAAACAAATGACATTGGTGAAATCGATACACACGGTCGTTTTAATGAAGTGTTAGATCTTCTTCAAAAAAACAGACCAGAATTAGCTAATGGCCATCGTTTTCAACGGTTGAGAGGAATCTTTGGATAAGACACTCAACTAACGTCCCCGAACCTGATTTGACTCAATTATTTTTAATATCTCCAGCGTGATATCTTCACGCCGGAGAACAGAACTTGATCAAACCACCGTAAACACCGTCGCATCCACATCCGCATCGGTCACGTTATCCAACTCAACGACCGCCTGCATGCCATTCTGAGCATCGTTGTTATCATAGAGCACATAGGTTGCGCTATCCTCACCACCATCATCATCAGTAAATGAGAGCAGGGCTAGATAAGAGGTGTTATCCGCCACATTGGCTAAGCCCTCAATCGTACCGTTCTGCATCGCTTGATCCAGGGCATTTTTATCTGCACCTGACCAGAAAACCTCAAAGTAGTTTGTATTCTCAGTAATTGAGGTATTGATACCATTAAACTTATCCCCAATAAGCTCAATTTTATCGCCTTCTGAAGCATTAAAATCAGTGATCCGATCCACCGTACCTGAGGTGAGAGCAGTCTCCTCCGTGCCGACATAGTGGAAGGTATCCGCGCCTGAGCCACCGGTCATGGTATCCAGACCAATGCCGCCAATCAAAATATCATCACCAACACCACCGTTTAAGGCATCATCCCCTTCATCACCAATCAGAATATCATTGCCATCATCACCATTTAAGGTATCGGCACTGGCTCCTTCACCGCCATAGAGCAGATCATTACCCAAACCACCATTTAAAATATCGCTACCGACACCACCATTTAAGAGATCATTTCCAGCATCTCCGGTGAGCGTATCATCACCAGAGTAGCCATAGATCGAGGTATTGGCTGAACTGGCCGCTGAAAGAATATTGCTGGCACTATCACCACCCGCCACTGAAGTTGTGGTGTTAGGTGCCACCATCAGATTAATCGCTGTATCGGTCACACCGCCATTACCATCATCCGCCCGGATCACAAAACGATCCAGACCGATAAATCCTGAAGTGGGGGTATAGTCCCAGGCACCGGTTGATGTATTAAAGTTCAAGGTGCCGTTGTTCACATCATCCTGCACACTCATGGTGATGGTATGGCCATCACTGTCGGTATATTGAACCTTGGATGCCAACGAGGCATCTTGCCCTAAAGTAAGCCAGGAGCCACCATGGGCATAGAGCAATCCAGGTTGCGCGGCATCCCCTTCTCCTGTCGCACCAAGAACAGGATTATTGCCCTGTTGTGATAAATCATAGATGGTATCACCAGAGATATTTGAGAAGTCGGTATAGAAGACTAGGTTGCTATCACTATCTGGATCAATGGGCGCACGCTCATAAGAAGATTGCACCTCCGATGAAGAGAGCGCACGATTCCAGATTTTAAATTCATTCATCAAACCATCAAATACGTCAACAGCACCACTCACTGGGGAGTCTCCCAATGTCAATATGGCTGCTGTGCCACCATCTGCATCGTTGGTATAGCTCTGAGACTGGAATAACGCACCATCAATATAGAGGGAAATCGTTTTAGCTGATGTATCCCGCACTAAAGAAAGATGATAGGCCTGACCAGTCAAAAGATTGGTATCAAAAGTATAGGCCAGATTCACGCCACTGCCAGACTCATGATCAAAATAGACATCCCCACCAGCCTGAACCATGAAAACATACGCAGCATTCGTCTCCAAAGTTTCTCCAGTAGCAGATAAGTCAACAATGGCGCGATCAGCAGAGAGATCATCAAGACTCAAACGCACATCTAAGGTAAGATCCCCTGTAATCAACAACGAATCGCTCACACCACGAGGCGTTCCAGAGAAGTTCGATATTGAATCATCAGTACCATCAAAAATCAGCCCATTAGAGCTGTAAGAACTTTGATCCACCGGAGCATGATTTACATCCACCGTCATGGTGTAGGCTGTTTCACTATACTCAAAGGTATCCTGAATCTTATATTGAAATGTGGTATAGGTCGCCGCCACCGCACTATCTACCGCCTCAAAGGTGAGTTGTCCTAAGAGGATATCATTGACACTGATCTCCTGATCCACACTCACCGCTTCATCACCTAAGAAGAGCATACCACTTCCAGGAAGCTGAGTAATTTTGATAAAGGTGGGATAGTCATCGGCATCCGCATCAAAGAAGGAGAAATCTTTGACCTGGAAGATAAAATCATCGCCCTGATTCATAGAGATCGTGGTATCGGCGGATGTGGGCGCATTATTGACCTCTTCCACTGAGACATCGATCACCTTGCTAATCACACCACCCTGGCCATCATTGGCTTCAAAGGTGAAAGTATCCGTTCCAACATAATTGGCATCGGGAATATAGACCCAGGCCCCGGTGGCCGCATCAATGGTTACAGTACCATTACTTGCACTGCTGGAAACCGAATAGGCTACCACATCACTGTTGCTATCTGTTGCAGTAAGGTAGCTGGATAAGATCTGATTGGGCTCAACGGTGAAGGTGCTATCATCGATTGAAGGAGCGGTTTCAATCCAGGTTGCACCATTGATCGCACCATCCACACCACCTGTGACACTGTTTTTAAGCGTGGTTCCAGAGCCTTCATTAAAACGCCAGTAACCAGAGAGACCGGTTTCCGTGCCCGCCAGACCTTTCATATGGCTCTGAATTTCAGCCTCGGTGGTGGGAACGGTTCCTGACCAGACCGCGATTTCAGAGAGCGAGCCATCCAAGAGATCCCAGGTCGTGCTCGAATCATTATTACCACTGATGGTCTGCCCCAAACTGTTGCTGACACTTCCTGTGACGGTCAATGCCACACTGTTGGAGAACACCCCATCCACATAGAAAGAGACCGTATCCGCCGTTCGATCCACCACAGCCGCCACATGATGCCACTGATCCACAGAGAGCGTTGCTGTGGATTCGGTAACATCCGTATAGGTTCCATCCTGAATATCAAAGAGAAGTTCACCTGTGGACTTCAAGCCTAAATCCCAACCACCAGCACCACTCTGGCGGGAGTTAAAAATCACCGGAGAGTTAGAAAGGGAATCCAGACGCACCCACGCTTCAATAGCAAAATCATTGGAGCCAAAGTCAAGACCCGCTGAATCGGCCAGAGTGATGGAATCATCGACACCATCAAACGCTAAGGCCCGGCCAAGATCTGTGACAAAGAGCGGTTTATCTTCTTGGCTAATCACAGGATCATCCAGCGTTGCGGTATTCTGATAGCCTGAAAGATCGACAACTTTTTGATCATCCACCTGATCAAAACCGGAATGAAATACCAAACCCTGCTGAGAGCCCGTGAATAGTTTCTGATAGTTATCCGCAATCTCCTGGTCGGTCCTTACATCATTCCAGACCCGGATCTCATCCATCATGCCATCAAAATGCTCACCTCCCGTAGGGATATGGCCTAGATAGAACTGCCCATCCCCTCCCCCATCGGGAAGATTGGTAAACGACTGGGTTCCCACCAATGAACCATCAATATAGACTTTTCCTTCATTGGTAGATGAATTCCTTGTTGCAGCGATATGATACCAGGTATCGGAACTTAAGCCGGTTGAATAGATTAATGTTTCATCGGCACCAGAACCATACTCCCAATGCCAGGCAACATTTCCCGAATTATTTAAATTAAAAGCATATTGTGCATTGGTCTCAGAGGTCTCTCCGGCAGAAGCAAAATTAACCACCGTTTGACCCGCAGCGAAACTATCCACATAGAACCAGCCCTCAATGGTGAGATCACCGTTGATTTTGAGCACATCCTCTTTACCCTGACCAGCCAGCACAGAGTCATAAGAACCATCAAATTCAATCGCGCTCTGATGGCCATGAGAGACCACCACCGGTGCATTATTGGTAATCGACACAATAGCATTGGTAGATGTGGCACCACCATCACCATCGGTGAGGCTGAAGTTGATGGTTCGATCCAGTGTGGATGGCGTGGCCACATTGTTGTTCTGGTAGGTGATATTTTTCAATAGTGCAGTGGCCGCTGCAGCATCAGCGCTGGCATTGAGGTTAATACTCAGAACAGCACCAGCACTTCCACCACTGAAGCTACCGATGGTTACACCACCATAGGTTACATTTGATCCCGAAACGCCAATCTCTCCTGCCGATGTCCCCTGATTTTGGATGGAGAGAAAATCTTCAGTTGCCACCCCATTGGCAATGATCGAAACCTCTAGAACCGCACCATCAAAGTTAGCAGAGTCTGCATCAGTAACCGTAAGATCACTACCCTGTTCAATCACAGTGCCCGCACTATTACCCGCTGAAGCCGAAAGCGTGTCACTGCTCAAATTAGAGATCACAGGAGCATCATTGACTGCATTGACCGTGATGGTACTGACCAACGCAGCACTGCTGATATTATCCGAATCGGTAACCGTAAAGCTCACGCCTCGATCTGTGGTGGAAGGGTTCTCACTGCTGCTACTGTATTCAACCGATCTTAAGGCCGTCTGATAATCCGCCACGGTTGCAGAACCCGAAAGTGTTAAAATACCACTGCCCGCATCCCAGCTTCCGGTGATACCGTTTTGATCCGCGAAGCTTAAGAGATCTTCACCATTTACATAACCAACACTGATAGAAACTGTAGCACCACTCAAGTTGCTGCTATCTGCATCGGAGAGAACCAGGTCACCATTAATAACGGTTGCCGCATCATTTTCTGTATAGGTTATTGAACCGGCCGCCGAGGAGATAAGCGGTGTCTCACCTTGAGCCGTCACATCCACCGTTAAGGTGTAAGCACTGCTATAAACCGTTCCATCCGACACTTCAAACTGGAAGCTGTCATACCCTGTTCCAAAACCATCTAAAGCGGAAACATAGGTAAGATTACCCGCAACAATATCAGAGACCGAAATCACCTGATCCAAGGTGACATCAGCGCCATTCAGTTTTAGTGATCCCACCGTCTCCAGTTGAGAAATTCTCACCGAAGCCAAAGATTCACCATCCAAGTCACTGAAAGAGAAATCACTCACAGTCAATGCATAAGAGATA
>JBQGBW010000184.1:0-5811 GCA_052043475.1 Magnetococcales bacterium HHB-1 | reverse complement strand
ATACTGTAGCAGGTGTTCACGTAGGAAGCTTCACCGGGATCGCGTCCATTGAGCATATCGACGACCGCAGCGGCGGCCACTTTAGCTTGCGAGTTAGCGGCATAACCTGATTTAGGCATTTTTGCAGCCATTGAGGCGTCACCGATGATATGAATGCCCTTATGTACGGTGGACTCAAAGGTCTTTTTATCCACAGGACACCAGTCACCGCCATTGGTGAGACCAGCGGCATGGCCGATTGCTCCCGCTTTTTGGTTGGGGATAATATTGACCACAGCACCTTTATACTCATCCATCTCGGTGGCAACAGTCATATTGGCAGCATCAATGCTCTCAATTTTAACATCGAGTTCAGTTTCAATGAGGGCATTCTCTGTACCATAACCGTAGAGCTCTTTCCAGCCTCCGGTGAAGAGACCCATTTTGGAGAATTTTGGTTTGGGATCTAAGAGCATAATTTTTGATTTGGGCTTATGCTTTTTCAGATACCAAGCAATCAGACTGGCACGCTCATAGGGACCAGGAGGACAGCGGAATGGATTTTTAGGGGGAACAATCACCACTAAGTCACCATCTTTCATCGCTTTGAGCTGATCACGCAACATGGTGGTCTGAGGACCGGCTTTCCAAGCGTGAGGCATTTTGGTTTCAGCAACCTCTTTGGAGTAGCCCTCATAGGAGTCCCACTTATAATCGACACCTGGTGCTAAGATCAGGCGATCATAAGGAACGCTCTTTCCACTGGCGGTTTTAACGACTTTACCTGCTGGATCGATATCGGTTGCCATATCATTGATCAGCGTGTAACCATATTTTTTTGCGGCTTTCGACCAAGTCCGTTTTTGTGTTTCCAGCTTACGGAAGTCCGCGACAACCCAGTTACTTAAAGGGCAGGAGTAGTAGGCTTTATCTGATTCGATCAATGTGACATTAATTGTTTTATCCATCATACGGATATATTTTGCAGCGACAGCACCAGCATAACCACCACCAACAACCACAACTTTTGCTTTTCCAGCCGCTGAAGCACGATTGCTGATTCCTGCTAATCCGAGTGCAGCCACACCGCTACCGGTCACCTGCATAAACTTTCTGCGAGAAAATTCGATCATTTTGTTCTCCATCTCTTTTGTTTTATATCTGACTTACTTCAACCTGGAGTAGAAGGTAGCGAGATCTTTCATCTGTTGATCGGTCAGCTTTTTGATGCGTTTAGTCATACTTTTTGCAGTAGCTGGGAACTTTTGTGTTTTGTAGTTCTGCATCATGATGACCAGCGCTTCGGGGTGTTGTCCAGCGAGACGGAACATGACTTCTTCAGCGTCCTGAGTGCGACCATTATTTTCGTGGCAATTTTTACACTTCATTTTGCTATGAAGTTTTTTGCCGCGTTTAAAGTTACCGCCAATATTCTGTTTACGTGCTCTAACCCACGCCTGCTTTTCAAAGAAGTTAGCGATCTGTTGAATTTCTGCATCGCTGTAGCCTTTAGCAATGCGTCCCATGATGGTGGAAGGGCGTTCACCGGAGGCGAACTCTTTCATCATGGCAACCTGAGTCGCAGCTTTCATACTGGAGATTGAAGGAATGGCTGGTCCTGCTGCATCACCGTTGGTTCCATGGCAACCGGCACATGTATTAGCCAGCATGGCATCGGTGGGAGCACCGCCCGCCTGGGCAGTACCGGCAAGAACCGTTACAAACAGCAGACAGGCTGCTGTGAACCAAACACGAATTTTACTAAACCGCATATTTTCCTCCGCGAGTCATTTATGAAATAGCCTATCCAAACTAGCGATGTTCTGGGGTGTATAAAAGCTATTTCTCGACTGAAATCAAGGATTCGATGGTTATATTGTTGAGTATAAATCTGGGTATTTAATCAAGCGTTATATACTGTCCTAGAACCTAGAACTCACCTTGTGAAGCACCTTGCATCATATCCCAGAGCGTATTTCGAATCCGAATGGCTTCTTTTTTGAGGGTTGCTGGCAACTCTTTGCCACCATAAATCATCATATCCAGATTCATGGAATACAACCAGAGCTTGCCTTTCTTATCTTTAACCAGGCTGATACGGCATGGCATGAACGCAGAGTAGGCATCTTGATACTCAAGCATCATTTTACCCACAAGCACATCACAGAAAGAGAGGAAAGCCACATGCCGGAATGGTTTTCCGGTTACAGCTTCTACCTGTTTATAGAATTGGGCTTCACCGACAAAAAGAAAATTTCGTTCAGCTGCAAGATTTTTCAGCGCATCTTTCACGTCTTCTTCAGTGAGATCTTCATTTACGGGAACAGACCATACCATGGCTAACCCGGGATCTTTTGTTTCGATGAGCTTTTCGGCAAAAGCAGTATAGGTGGAGAGGTAGTTGGGGTCAAAATCGCTGACAATTGAAGATACTTTCAAGAAAAGTACCAAACCAACAACAACAAAGATGACACCGATGGCGGCAAACAGGTTACGCGCGATATTCATTACCTTCTCTTCTCCTTAAAAAGCAATATAGGTTTTTTTGTTTTTAGTTCAAAAATATAAATTTTTTCCCCGCCATACGGATCGGTATTCTTCCACAATTTAAAATATCCGTCAAATAAAAAAATTAATGTCGGCAAAATTTTTTATATAGACTTATAATTAGGGATATAAGAATCATGAAATGATAATATATTACTTTGCGCCATCTTAAAAATGTGCGTGATGTAGACGTTAATGGCTTGTTTTGCGGTGAGATGGTCACATCTTTATTCTTGTTTTATGGATAAGATTCTTGTTTTAAAATCATTGGAATGAGTATAAAGAAGGATGATCATAAAAAAATTTTGACTTCCCAAGAAAATTTCATCATAATGCGGATCTAATCTTTAAGATATCAAAAACAGTTAAGAAAATTCCATATCATGGATCACAGGTCTGTTTAGAGATCACATTTTAAGAGCTCAAAACCTCATGATGAGGCTGTTTTCAGACCATGCTTCAATACTTGAAGGAGACTTTATAAATGAAGTACGATCAACAGGGAATGACACGTCGGGGATTTTTTAAAGGTGTTGGTAGTGTGGGTCTGACAGCCGCTGTAGCGACCGCGATGCCGACCGTGGCTAAAGCTTCACCCGTCGAAGAGGCCATTCAGAGTGTCATGGGTGCCACCTCAGGCACAGAAGGTAAGGTCAGCTTTGATGCCGATATGCCGAATCCCGCACAGAACGGTAAAGCGGTGCGTGTTCCTTTTTCAGTCGATCATCCCATGGAAGAGGGAAACTATATTCAAACCGTTGCCATTTTCGTCGATGACAATCCCATTCCTCTTGCAGCACGCTTTGACTTAACTCCTGAGGCAGGTGAAGCCGCCATGGAAGTGCGGATTAAAATCCCCCTGCCTGGAGAGCATAATGTGCGTATTCTTGCCAAAAACAGCAAAGGTGAACTGTTTCAGGCAACGAAAAAGGTTAAGGTTATTGGCGGCGGATGTGTCGGTTAATTCACTGGATTTAAAATGGAGTGCGTAAGATGGCTGTAAAAGGTAAGCCTAAAGTACGGGGCCCTAAAAAGCCTGTGGCAAAGGGAAGTATTGTTAAGATCAAAACTGTGATCAAACATCCCATGGAGTGGGGCTATCGTCCTCAAAAGGGCGACGATGGCAAACATACATTTGTACCTTCTCCTGAACATGCTGCCGATCATATCGATAAGGTGACTGTGGAGTATATGGGTAAAACAGTGATCAGCAGTCAATGGACTGGTGCGGTCTCAAAGAATCCCTATTTTATTTTCCGTCTCCGTGCCGTTGAAGCAGGACCTGTGAAGGTTACATGGAGCGATAAGGGTGGGCAATCTTTTGATAAGACCATCCAATTGAAGGTCAAATAGATCGATTGGATTTAAGATAGATTCCAGTGATAAAAAGCCTATACATACAAAAGCGTATAGGCTTTTTTTTGTCTCTTGTATTTTTATGGCGTTACTGATTTAGATGTTTTTTGCTCCAGATACTGCAGCAGATCATCCGCGGAGTGTTTCTGCAGATAACGTGCAAACTGGGGACGATAGCTGGCAATCAGGCTGATGCCCTCGACACGGATATCAAAAATTTTCCACTCCTGTTGTACCTGATGCATACTATAGGAGATATGATACTCCTGACCTTTGGAGAGGATCACACTGTCTACGCGGGTGATCTCCTCATCTTGCAACTCTTTGGTAAATTTATAGCTTTCGTTCTGGTAGCTCTCAATTTTATCGATGTAGGAACCCTCCAGCAACTTGGCAAAGAGCAGCACAAAGCGTCCCTGTTGGTCTTTGGAGAACTTACGCCATTTTCTTCCCAGGGTGCTCTGGGAGATGCGATGAAAGTCAAAGTTTTTAAAGATTACACTGCGTAGAATCTGACGTCGTTCATCGCGTTTGCTATCACCTTGCAGATCAGGACGTTTTAAAATTTCGATGGTTTGATCAAATACTTCACGGATCTGGTCGGTTGGGGCGCCAGCCTCAACAGGTTTAATCAGGGTGAGTGTAAGCAGAAAGAGTGGAATGATCCAGAAAAGGCGATGGTGATGTGTAACCATGGGTATTCCTTAATGGGGAAGTTATTATTTTTCGATACTGCCATGAATAAATTGGCTGATTAGCTCTTCAAAATCGATTGCTGGTTCGGTCTGTCGTAGGCGTCCGCCATCCTTGATTGTTTTATCGGATGCACCGGGGGTAATTTTGATATAGCGATCACCGATCAAACCTTTGGTGCGGATGGATGCGATGGCATCTTTCTGGATGGGGACGGCGCGATCAATTTTCATGACCACATGGGCTTCATACTCTTCGTCGAGTGCAATGGCGTCGATGCGTCCTACTTCAACGCCGGCAATCTCCACATTGGCGCCATCTTTCAGGCCAGAGATTGAGGAAAATCGGGCATTGATGGTGATAAAATGGTCGCCCATCACCTCCATACGGGCTAATTTAATGGAGAGCCAGGCCAGTGCAATCAATCCTACAAGGACAAACAGGCCCACGGCAATTTCTAATTTTTCGCTTCTCATTCAAGCACTCCTGACAGCAGTGGCATCCAGGGTCATAGATTTAAGGATAGATAGTGGAGAGAGAAATTTTAAGTGTGTCTATATAATCCAACAAGCGTGATCATTTAACAAGCCTCTAATAAGACTTAAATCACTTTAATGGGACCATCAAGGTTACCATTGATAAACTGTTTGATGACGGGGTGATCCGATTCTAAAATATCCAGGCTTGGTCCTGAGGCGAGAATTTTACCATGGTGAAGCACCACCACATGGTGGCACCAGTGGAAAATCTCTGGGATCGCATGGCTGATGACAACCATGGTATAACGGGAACGCATATAGGTATCACAGATCAGATGATGAATCGAATTCTCAATGATCGGATCAAGACCGGCTGTGGGTTCATCGAGCAGAATAATTTCAGGACGTGTCGCCAGTGCACGTGCTAGGGCGGCGCGTTTCATCATGCCGCCGGAGAGTTCATCGGGGAACTTCTCTCCCATCGCCGCCAGATTCACCTCAATCAGACTTTTAGTGACCCTTTTATGGATCTCCTCTTCCGTGAGTTCTGTCTTCTCCCGCAGCGGAAAAGCGACGTTATCAAAGACATTCATGGAGTCAAAGAGCGCACTACTCTGAAAGAGCATGCTGAACCGTTTACGTACCTGATTGAGCTTTTTAGCGGAGAGTTGATTGATCGGATCATTATCAATCCATACGGTGCCTTTTTCAGGCTTCATCAGTCCCACCATATGTTTTAATGTGACCGATTTTCCAC
>JBQGBW010000183.1:0-5932 GCA_052043475.1 Magnetococcales bacterium HHB-1 | reverse complement strand
AAAAATCGACTGCAAAAAGAGGCAACAACGGAGGGGAGCCAGATGCCCAGCACACTTCAAGCCCTACAAAACCAGTGGAAAGGCATCACCCCTGAACAGAAACAACAGGCCATGCAACAGGCACAGCAGCTTAAAAATCAGTTCCAAAACATGCTGAGCCCTAATGCACAAACCGCACTGCAACAGTCCATTCAACAGAAACTCCAAGGACTCTCCCCTGAACAGAAACAGCAGATGCAAAATCAGATTAAAGCGTTGCAAGAGAGTGGCCTTATGGGTCGTTAGGTTCCATCAGAAGCTGATACACCACTCGATAGAGCACCCTCGCACCAGAGTGAAGATCCTCCTCTTTTGTATACTCACTCCGATGATGACTCACCCCACCCGCCTCACTGACCACAAAAAGCAGACCGCGCTCTGGCACTAAAGGCATCTGGAGATCATGTCCAGCACCTGAAGCCATAGAGATCGCTGTAATCCCCTCCGCTTCTGCACACTGTTGCATTATTTTAGCAATACGTGGCGTGGTCTTTGTTGGCATCGTTTGACTCACCCGGTGCCAAACCGCATGATAAGCGGTCTCTTTAAGAATTTCAGCAACACATTGATGAACCGCATCAATACCCTGCATGAGCGAATCATCCACACCACGATAATCCAGTTGTAGTTTGATCGTATCTCTTGCCATAAAATCGGGCCAGATCACCGATTGATCCGGCTTAATCGCATTTAAACCCACTGCGGCAGTAAGCAACGCATCCAAACCAAACCGCGCGCACATGGGTTGTGTTCCAGTATGAAAACTGTGCGGTGTTTGAATCATTAACACCAACTCTTCATCCTGAACATATTTTATATCCTGTGTATTAAGCCACGCTTTAAATGACTGCAACGTCTCCTGATCGGTAAAGTGCAGCGTTGTCTGCTCTCGCCCCACATTGGGTGCACACTGCAAAGGGGTGAATGTCGCTCTAAAAGGCTGCGCTAATGCATCACGCTTTTTTGCAACCTTATAGACCGCCGCAAAAATTTTCGCAATAATCAATGCATCGGGTTCTCTCCCCCACGAGTGCGCCAACTCAAGGGTTTCACGCACCGCACCCGCAATCGAACGGTTAACCACCCCCACCACCGGCTTTTTTTGCTGCTGCTTAATATTCGCCAAAACCGGTCCCTGCTCAATATGCAACTCTAAAAGGGCTTTCACTGTACCTGGTGCCACGGGTGATGGTGATGTCCCCCGATACGGCTCCATCGCATCATAGAGCGACAGACCTCTAGCATCATAAAACTGTTTGGCCTCTTCAAAACCTAACAGACCACTGGCCCCCTTACTACCAATACAGGAGACCTTAAAACGTGAGGACTCCTCCCCCCGCCAGGCCACGACACGCAAAGGACGTTTAAGTTTCAAAAGCGCCTGCTCCGGCAGTTTTTGTAACTGCTCAACAAGACCAATCGCCACGGCCACCCCTAAAACCCCATCAAATCTTCCTCCCTGAGGGACACTGTCTAAGTGAGAACCGATCACAACGGCGGGCGTATCCGGATCAACCCCCGGAGGAACCCAGGTGGCATAACAGTTCCCCCAATCATCCGCCGCCCCGGTTAACCCCATTTCACCAAGAAAATGTAGAAAAGCGTAGTGGCTTACCGTCTCCGCATGCGTATAGGCCAGACAATCCCGACCCTGATCCGTCCAACCAATATCGCTTAACGTTTTAAAATATTTTTCAATCCAAGCACGATCCAAAGTAGACTCCAAAGCAAAAAGCGTGGTCAACAAAATGGTATTATAATCCGCTTTGTAAAAAATAACGCCCTATTTTAAAAAAAACTTGCTAAGAAAGAGAAAAAAATCTATAAAAGAGACGTGGCTCTTGTTTATTAAGTCCCCATCGTCTAGACGGCCTAGGACGCCGGCCTCTCACGCCGGTAACAGGGGTTCGAATCCCCTTGGGGACGCCACCTCCCTTCCATTAAAAACAGTTTCTTTATCTATGGCTTCTATCCCCTCGCTTGGTCTTTTTCACCCCTGGCCAGAACCTGATTTTTCCCATGAAACACGCTTAGGCGCGCGTATTCTTCGAAAAATAAAATATTTCTTCTGGTATCGTGCAAACCCCAGAGATCGCGCCTATATGGAAGCGCTTTTTTGTGATCATTTTCCACAAGGAGAGTTTGTTGATGTCTCACAAACCCCAAGCTGGACCCAACTGATCCAACGTACAGACCATATTGTTCTGCTCTATCCCGATGCCATAGGACACCCCTTCTCTGCGATTGAAAAAACGATCCAGAAAAAGAAAAAACCATCCACGGGCGTTGAGATTCTCAATGGACGCAAGCGACTTTTTCTCTGGAACCGCAGCACCCGTTGGGCACTAAAGTGGCGCCGTATGTTAGAATATACGCCAATCTTTGAGATCATTGCTTTGATTATTTTTATCGTCATCACACCCTTTTTATGGCTCTGGGACAGGCAGAGGGGACACCGATGAAACAGCGTGCCGATGAAAAGCGCCAGAACGTCAAGAGCGATGTCCAACAGTGGTGGTCTGATAATCCTCAAACCTACGGTGATGTTCATGGAGAGACCAACTATGGCGATGAACAGACCCAGTTTGGCACCAAAGCTTTCTTTGAGCGCATCGATCAAGAGTTCTATCAATGGAATCCCCATCTTCATAAAGAGCAGCCCTTTGATCAACTCTTTCCCTACCACAACTATAAACCAGGGGACCGTGTGTTAGAGATCGGCTGTGGTATGGGCACCATGGCCATGAACTGGGCTAAACAGGGCGTTCATCTCTCTGCGGTGGATCTTAGCCCCACCTCCATCGCCCAGACCAGAAAACGCTTCGAACTCTTTGATCTCCAGGGAGACATCCATATCGAGGATGGTAATCACCTCTCCTTTGAGGATCACACCTTCGATTATGCCTACAGTTGGGGTGTACTCCACCACTCCCCTGACCTCCATCGCTCGATCCATGAGATGAAACGGGTGCTTAAACCCGGTGGCGGTTTCATGGTGATGCTCTATCACCGTCACAGCCTGCTCCACTGGTATCGTAATCTCTATATGGAAGGTTTTCTGCACTATGAAAAACGCTTCTTAAGCCCTTTAGCCCTCACCAGTCGCTACGGTGATGGGGACCGTGAAGAGGGAAATCCCCATACCTGGCCTGTCACCCGCAAAGAGATGCAAAACCTCTTTGGCCCATTCAGCCGTGACCTGGAAATTAAAATATCCGGCACCGATATCAATCCAATCATCTATTGGATGTGGCCTGGTTTTGGCCAGTTTATTCCAATCTGGGCTCGGAAACCGTGGGCACGCCGTTTCGGTTGGAGCGTGATCATGCGCGGTCATCGCACATCATAAAACAGGAGGATCTTGATCATGACATCACAGATTAAATATGCCATGGTACTGCTCACCCTCTTTATTATCTCAGCGGCGGTGGTTATGGGGATCGTAGATACCCATGAAGAGGAGGATTTTAGTGCTTACTTCGAGCAGAACGAAACGATCGATCCAGAGATCGATATTGACATTGATTATCATAAAAACAAGTTAAAAGAGAACGGTAAGAGCACGGCCACCCGGGGAAACTCAAATCTATCAAAGAAAGTTGCAGAACAGCAACGAAAGCTGGCCGAACAGTATGCGCGCTATGCCCGCCAGGATGCTTTAAGTGTGCGCTACGGCAGTGTGGGTGGTGGTGGCTACGCCAGTCGCGGCATGCACTACGGAAAATAGATCCTTTAATGTCCACCCAGATACGCTTTTCTAACTTCAGGATTCTGTAACAACGTCTCTCCCTCACCCTGCATTCTGATTTCACCATTCATCAGAACATAGCCTCTATGCGCCAGTTTTAACGCCTGATTGGCATTTTGCTCCACCAAAAAGATGGTTGTCCCTTGATTGGAGATCTCCTTTAGTGTAGAGAAGATCATCCTCACCATCAGTGGCGCTAAACCAAGGCTTGGCTCATCGAGTAGCAGCAGTATGGGCGCACTCATTAATGCCCTGGCAATGGCCAGCATCTGCTGTTCTCCCCCCGAGAGCGTACCCGCCCGCTGTTTTCTGCGCTCCGCTAAACGGGGAAAAAGCGTATAGTTCTTCTCTAAACGACGCTTGAGCAGTGCTTTTAAATCCTTCTCCTTCTGCTCTAAAGGGATACCACCAAGATAGAGATTTTCTTCAACACTCATGGAGGGGAAGATCCGCCGGCCTTCCGGAACCAATGCAATCCCTGAACGGGCAATATGGTGCGTGGCCTGATGGGTAATTTTCTGGCCATTGAAGATAATTTCTCCCTGCTTGGCTTCAGGTGAGGCAAAGATGGTCATCAATAGCGTTGATTTTCCCGCACCATTGGCACCAATCAGTGTCACAATTTCGCCTGCATTCACATGGAGTGAAACCGACCGTAATGCCTGTACCGGCCCATAGGCTGCATCAATGTTCTGTAATCGAAGCAGACTGCTGTTTTTATCAGAGAGATCAGAAGAAGAGTCAGAAGAGATATTGGTCATGGCTATGATCTAGAGTTAAAGGTGGATCAACAAAAAGGTATCAGACCCACCCTATACGCACAATGATCTATGCAATTTTAAACACAAACATTTACAGCCATCACCAAAAAAAGATCAATCGAGCTTAAAACATTTGTTCGAGAATTTGTTCTCCATATCTTTAATAGGCTGATCAATAAAACAGCTTGCCGCACCAATGGTCCAACTGGCATCAAAGGTCTGTGCTGTTTTCTCCGTCGCATGGGGTAGCGTCACCAGACGTTCCACCGTATCCAGTGCCGTGATTGGCGGAGAATCTTTGCTGAAACCAAAGGCATCATGCACTAACACATTGATATAAGCCGCAGAGAAGCAGGAGATCCACTGATAAGGATTATCATCAGGCTGCCATGGACCCTGACAGATCTTACGCCCTCCCTTGATAATCTGTTGCGGATTAACCGCCAGTCCAGAGGTATCATAGAAGCGCTCTTTAGGGAGTTGATCATCCACCGGATTAACCGACTTGGCCACATGGTAGTAGTTTGAGATCGCAAGAAACCGGGTCTTCTCAGAGATCGGTGGCTGACTGATGCCCATACAGGAGTAGCCGGTTTTCTTAAGCCACGCACAGTTGGCTTTAGTACCACCATAAAAATAGGCCGCCTTGATGTTTTCACTACACCGATCAAAATCTCCTTTCATCGGTCTGGAGGTGTGCGTCAGTTTTTTTATCCGTGCCTTCAGATAAGACTCCATATGGTCATGCTTGCGATACACATAGTCACTGGTGAGACAACCATTACCCGTCAAGGTATGATCCGTCACCTGATCCAGTGTCGCCGCCAATGCTCTGTTCTGCCCCTGTAGTGGATAGCTAAACACATAGAGCGGATATTTTTTACCAAACAACTTTACCATGCGCTTATGCTGATAAGGATAGGTGGCCTCTTTTTTATTGGGTATAAAAGCAATCTGTGCAGAAGAGCCACCGAGGTCAAGCACACCATAGGTTTTATTGTAGTAGTTGGCTTTTTTTGCATGAAAAGCAGAGGTTGTATTGTTACCGGATTTTTTTGCATGAGCCGCACACACCTTCTGTGCCTGATAACTCCCCTTAAGATAGTTGACACTGATCCAGTCAAAGACCCCCTCCTGCTCTCCAGGAATAATTTTCGCTGCCAGATTTGTTTTTTTTACCTGCGTTGTTGGCGTACTCCCCTGATCCCACCAACGCTGCATCTCTTTTTGCAGTGCGGTCATCAAGTTATTTGCCACCTCTTGATCTTCAGAGGCTACATCGCGCATGCCTGCTGTGGCAAAGAGATAAACAAAGGCGGTTCTCTCTTTCACAGACTTGTTGATCATACCACCAGTCATAAATGGAATAGAATTTTTTTCACCA